>JAOPWW010000285.1 GCA_025965495.1 Frankiales bacterium | reverse complement strand
CGTGCGGGCGAACAGGCGGGTGTTGCCGCTCGGTCCGACCACGAACGAGTAGGTGCCGTCGGGGCCGACCGTCCCGGTGCGCACGGTGGTGAAGGTCGTGCTGGGCCGGCTGTAGGCGTGGATCTCGATCGTCGCGCCGGGCGTCGAGACGCCGCTGACGGTCGCCTTCTGCTGCACGGCGATGATCGTCGAGGGGCTCACCGAGATCGTCGGCTTCGCGACGACGCCCGAGGTCGCCGTGGGCGAGGGGCTCGCCGAGGCGGTCGGCGTGGTCGTCGGGGAGGCGCTCGGGGTCGGGGAGGCGGCCGCCGTGACCGTGTAGCAGCCAGTGCAGGTGCCGGTCGCGCCCGTGCTCGTGGCGTCGGTCCGGGTGACGGTGACGTTGCGGTCGCCGACCATTGCGGTCGCGGTGCTCTGGAACGTCGCCTTCAGGACCGTGTCGCTGACGAGCTCGACGGCGGTCGTGGTGACGCCGGCGCCGCTGACGGTGACCTTGCTGCCCTTGGCGAACCCGGTGCCGGTGACGACGAAGGTCTTCGTGGTGCCGGCGGCCTGGGTCTTCTGCGTCCCCGCGGTCGCGGTGTCGCTGTCGACGCTGGTGACCGTGGTCGGGCGCCCGGGTGCCTGCGCGACGGTGAAGCTGCAGGAGCAGGCGTTCGAGCTGCCGTCGGTGTTGCGGATGACCGGGAGGTAGGGGCCCGGGGCGGCGTTGCGCAGGTCGAAGTCCGCGACGTAGCTCGTCGAGGTCGGCGTGCCGACGACGGTGCCCGCGAGGCTGAGCGCCGCCGCGGTGCTGGAGCCCGGGTCACCGGTGTACTGCAGCGACGGCGTGCCCGTGGTGCTCAGGCCGGTGCCCGTGAAGGTCACGCGGGAGGCTCCGAGGGCCGGGTCGTTGTTGCCCCCGGCCGGGGTGGTGCTGGTGAGCGGGGCGCCGTTGACCGAGAAGCCCTTGGGCAGCACCGCGCTGGTCCCGTCGGCGAGCGTGACGCGGACGTCGCGGGCGCCGGTCGCGCTGCCCGCCGCGACCGTGACGGTCCGCTTGAGGGTGGTGCGGGTGGTGACGGCGTCCGTCTCGACGGTCCCGTTCCCGTCGGCGTCCGGCGCCTGGTTCGCGTTGATCGTGGAGTCCACGGTCGTCGTCCCGGGCAGCAGCATGTCGATCTTGAGGCCGCGCTCGAAGTTGTTGCCGGTGAAGGTGAGCTGCCCCGTCTTGCCCGCCTGGACGGCGTTCGGGGACAGGGCCGTCAGCGCGACCGGGCCCTCGCGGTCGACCGTGAAGCAGGACCCGCACGCGTCGCCGGCACTGCCGAGGTCGTTGCTCGTCGTCTTGACGTCGTAGGTGCCCTTGGCGAGCGGGCCGTCGGAGGCGAAGGCGCCGTTCCCGTCGGCGTCGGTCGCGTCGAGGGTGCCCGTGGCGGTCTTGCCGGTGAGGTCCGGCGGCGCCGGCTGGGCGAGCGTGACGGTGAAGCTGTCCGACGGGGCGCTCAGCCGCACGAACGTCGCCGTCCCGCCGAAGCGGTACGTCCCGCTCGTGGTGCCGCCGAAGGTGAACGTCAGGGCCTTGGCGGCCTCGGTGTTGAACGCCGTGTTCGGGGAGATCTTCGTGATGTCCGCGGAGGCGCTCGGGGCGGCCAGCACGCCGGCGACGACGGCGGTGGCCGCAGCCAGCCCGACGACGGCCGTCGCCCGACGGAGGGTGGTGGTCAACGGAGCTCCTTGAGAGGTGTGCGCGCTCGCGCGCGCGGGTCGGCAAAGCGGCGCCTACCGAGACAGACGGTGCAGGACGCCGCCGGTCGGCGTCCAGGACCGGGCCGTTACCGGACGGTGACCTTCCGCACGACCGAGGTGCCGCCCGCCGTCGTCACGTCGGTGGAGGTGCGGCTGCTGAAGTCGAAGGTCCCCGTGCCGGAGAAGGTGCGGGTCACGCTGTAGGAGCCGTTCGCGGCGACCTTGGTCCGGCTGACCTCGACCTGGCTGCTGCCCTTGCGGTAGGTGATCCGCACGGACTGCCCGGCGCGCTTGGGCGCGACGTTGCCGGAGAAGCGGTAGGTGCGGGTGCCGGTGCGGGTCACGGTCAGGCTCAGCGTGGTCCGGACCGTGACGACGATGCTCGGGCCGTCGGTGGTGCCGGAGGCGTCCGTGCTGCGGGCGAAGACCCGGGTGTTGCCGGTGGGGGTGATCGTGAAGGCGAAGTCGCCGTTCTCGTCGGCGGTGCCGGTGCGCAGGACGCGGTTGGTGGTGCTGGGCCGTGAGTAGCCGACCAGCTGGATCGTGCTGCCGGGCTGGCCGCTGCCGGTGATGACCGAGGAGGCGCCGGCCTTCACGGTGGACGGGCTGGCGGAGACGATCGGGGCGACCGGGCCGGTGGTCGGCGAGGACGTCGTCGTGGGGGTGGTGGTGGCCGTCGGGGTGGCGCTCGGGGTCGCGCTGCCACCGCCGGTCGGCACGCAGCCGAGGATCGGGACGACCTGACCGGCGCACGGGGTCGCGGAGGCCGAGGGGCTCGTGCTCGCCGACGGGGTGACCGAGGCCGAGGCGCTCGCCGACGGGGTGGCGCTCGCGCTCGCCGAGGCCCCGCCGCCGGGAGCGGCGACGCAGCCGAGGATCGGCAGGACCTGCCCGGAGCACGTGGGCGAGGGGGACGCGGCGGCCTGCGCGAAGGCGGGCGACGACGACGAGGTCGCCAGCACGGCCGCGCCGGCCACCAGCACCAGGCCGGCGACGGAGGCGGCGCCGGCGGCGCGCAGGACGGGTGCGGACAGGCGCATGCGGGGCTCCGAGCGTCGGGGGGTGGCCCGAGTGTGCCTCACGCAGGGGCGCAGGCGCGGCACCTTCCGAAGACGGTCAAGTGGCCCAGATCGACCACGAAGCCGCGGCGGCGCTCGAGCTCCTCGGCGATCCCGACGACGGCGGACCGCTCCACCTCCTGGACCTCGCCGCAGTCGCGGCAGACGAGGTGGACGTGGTCGTCCTCGGCCGCGAGCGACCAGGTGGGGCTGGAGTGGCTCAGGTGCGCGTGCTTGACCAGCCCGAGCTCCTCGAGGAGCTCCAGGGTCCGGTAGACGGTGGAGATGTTCACACCCGACGCCGTCTCGCGCACCGCCGTGACGATCGACTCCGGCGTCGCGTGCCCGAGGGTGCCGACCGCCTCGAGGACCAGCTGCCGCTGGGGCGTCAGGCGGTACCCCCGCGCGCGCAGCTCTGCCTGCCAGTCGTGCCCCACGGCCGGCACGGAGCGCCCCATGGCCGAACAGTAGCCTCCGCCGCGTGACGGAAACGGTCCTCGTCGTCGTGTCCCCCGACGGACCGGTCCTGGCCGACCCGTCCGTCCCGCTGGTCCGCGCCGACGACGCCGGCCTGCTCCGGGGCGAGTCGGTCTTCGAGACGATGCGCGTCGCCTCCGGGCGGGCCTTCGGCGTCGAGGCGCACCTGTCCCGGCTGGCCCGGTCGGCCGCCCGCCTCGCGCTCGAGGTCCCCCCGCTCGACGGCCTGCTCGAGCTCGCCCTGGGGCAGTGGGACGCCCCCGACGGCGTCCTGCGCGTCGTCGTCACCCGGGGCGGGACGGCCTTCGCGCTGCTCACCGAGCTGCCCGCCTCGACGGTGGCGCAGCGGGCCGGGGTGTCCGCCGTCGTGCTCGACCTCGGCGTCCCCGCGGACCTGCGGGCGGCGTCGCCGTGGCTGCTGGGCGGCGTGAAGTCGACGTCGTACGCCGTGAACATGGCGGCGCTGCGAGAGGCGGCGGCGCGGGGCGCGGACGACGTCGTCTTCTGCACCTCCGACGGCGAGGTCCTCGAGGGCCCGACGTCGACGTGCGCGTGGGTCACCGACGGAGTGCTCGTGACGCCGCCGCCGGACGAGGTGGCGATCCTGCCGGGCACCACGATGCACGTCGCGCTGTCGCTGCTGCAGGGGCCCTACGAGGTCCGGCGCGGGACGGTCGAGGAGCTGCGGGCGGCCGACGAGGTGCTGCTGCTGTCGTCGGTGCGGGGGGTGGCGCCGGTGGTGGCGCTGGACGGGGTGCGGCGCGAGGTCGGCCCGGTGGGGGCGCACCTGCGGGAGGCGTTCGAGGCCGCCGTCCAGGGCTAGGGCTGGTCCGGCGCCTCCTCGGCGGCGAGCAGGTCCTCGCTCTCCGGCCCGAGGGCCAGGTCGATCAGCAGGGAGAGCGGGATGCCGCTCGCGAGCAGAGCCATCGGGTTCACGGAAGGTCCTCCAGAGGTGGTGCGGTACTGCTGCATCGGGCTCGTGGCAGCCCGCGGTCGAGCGCCGAACGGGTGACGGTGAAACCCGTGGACAGAGCTGCGAACCCGACCTACGCTTGCCGTACACGGAGAGGAGGTGATCCAGAGATTCGTACTTCTGGGACTCGTGAGGTGGCTGTCCGCTAGGACGCCGTAGCAAGGACGTACAGCTGGATCACCTGCGCTGCGGCGTACGGCGAATCCACGACAGGCACCAGTGACCCCGGGTGCGGCACTCGTCCCGCCGCCCTCGACCGTCAGATCCGGCCCGACCCCCGGCGACGATCGAGGAAGTACCCGGGGTCTCGCCATGCCTGCTTGCATGTGCCCGTGAGCAGCACCTGCGTCCTCGGCCTCGGCTACGTCGGCCTCCCGCTCGCCGTGGCGCTCGAGGGCACGGGCGACGTCGTGGGCTTCGACGTCAGCGCAGCCCGCGTCGCCGAGCTGCAGGCCGGCCGGTCGGGCATCGAGGACGTCGCCGACGCCGACCTCGCCGGCCTCCGCTTCACCACCGAGCTGCCGCGCGACGCCACCGCCTACGTGATCTGCGTGCCGACTCCCCTCGCCGACGGCCAGCCCGACCTGTCCGCGGTGGAGGCGGCCGCCCGCGCCGTCGCCCGGGTCCTGTCCGCCGGGGACCTCGTGGTCCTGGAGTCGACGACCTACCCCGGCACCACCGAGGAGGTCGTCCGTCCGCTGCTGCTCGAGGGCCGCCCCGACGGCGACTTCCTGCTCGCCTACTCCCCCGAGCGGATCGACCCCGGCAACCCGACCTACGGCATCACCAACACCCCGAAGGTCGTGGGCGGGACCACGCCCGAGGCGCTCGAGGCCGCCGTCGCGCTGTACTCCCGGGTCACCGACACCGTCGTGCCGGTCGCGGGGACGCGCGAGGCCGAGATGGCCAAGCTGCTGGAGAACACCTTCCGGCACGTCAACATCGCCCTGGTCAACGAGATGGCGGTGTTCTGCCGCGAGCTCGACATCGACCTGCACGACGTCATCGCCGCCGCCGC
>JAOPWW010000252.1 GCA_025965495.1 Frankiales bacterium | reverse complement strand
AGCCCGGGGTGCCATGCCGCGGAGACTAGGCGGCAGCCAGCTCAGGCGGCCTCGCTGCGGGCCACGAGGTCGCGGCGGACCGCCTCGAAGAAGCGCAGGTTCACCGTCGACCGCCACCAGGCGCCCTTGACGATGCGGGGACCCCAAGCGGGCTTCTCGGTCACCGTCGGCACGACGGCCTTGTCCATCCAGTCGCGGCCGTGGACCGGGTCGACCTCGGCGTGCTCGACGTAGAACGGGTAGGCGTCGGCGGGTGCGCCCAGGCGGTCGAAGCCCTGGAGCACCAGGCGGCAGCGGGGACCGGCCTGCAGCTCGAGCAGGCCGAGGGCGCCGAGCATCTCCGGCTGGAGCCAGCGGTTGGTCGCCAGCAGGCCCCCGAGGGCGGCGCGCTCCAGCGCCTCGACCGGCATCCGCGCCCGCGGCACGTGCGGCAGCTCGATCGCGGCCGACAGCCGCTGGTGCAGGACGGTGTGGACGCCGTCGGGGTCGCCCTGGCCCATCTCGTCCCAGTAGTTCTTGCCGAGCTCGAGCTTCGCGCTCCCGGACAGGCCGACCTGGCAGACCGCGACGAGGTCGTCGAAGCCGCCGTCGGGGCCGCCCTCGAGCGCGAGGAAGTCGACGAGCTCGGTCCAGGACGCCTCGCGGGCCAGCCACTTGTAGGCGTGCGGCAGCCGGTCCTTGGCGGCGACGGCACGCATGGCGGAGACGACGCGGTCGACGTCGGTGGCCTCGGTGAGGTGGCCGGCGTCCTGCCAGTCGCGCTCGAGCTCGGCGAGCCACGCGGTCTCGAGCCGGTCCTTGACCTCCGCGACGACGGGGTGGCCCTGGAAGCGGGCCCGCGGCCCGACGACGTCGAGCGCGACGGTGTGCAGGTCGTAGATGCCCAGCAGGACCAGGAAGCGGTCGCGCAGGTCGACGGGCTCGGCGCCGAGCAGCGGCTCGAGGGCGCGGGGGCCGGCGTCGAGGGCGGCGTCGAGCAGGACCGACAGGGGGGTGCGGGCGTCGCCGAAGGACGTGTCGGCGACGAGGGGGAGACGGGCGGCAGGCAGGGGAGCGGCGTGCAGGGTCATGGCGTGCGGTCCTCCGGGAGAGCAGGTCCGGGAGCCCTGCCCCGCGACACGCAGCAGTAACGCCAGCCTGGCGACTTCTGTGGTAAGGGCTCTCTGCCGTTCACGGAGAGCAGCCGCGTGGGCACGGTCCTGTCGACAGCAACTCCGCTCCACCGGGAGGAACCCCACATGATCACGCTGGACCAGGCACGCACCCTGCAGGGCAAGACCCTCCACGGGGCAGGCGGCGAGAAGCTCGGCACCATCGACACCCTCTACGCCGACCGCGACGGCGGCGAGCCCACCTTCGCGACCGTCCACACCGGTCTGTTCGGCAGCAAGACGCACTTCGTCCCGCTCGCCGACGCGACGCTGCAGGGCGACACCGTCACGGTGCCCTACGGCAAGGACCTCGTGGGCCAGGCGCCGAACATCGACACGGACGCCGACCTGTCTCCGCAGGAGGAGCAGCGCCTCTACACCCACTACGGCATCGCCGGTGGTGGCTACGCGCAGACGACCGGGACCGGCGTCGGCGAGAACGTCCACGGCACCGTCGGCCACGACACCAGCGGCCCGACGACCGACGACGCGATGACCCGCTCGGAGGAGCGCCTCCAGGTCGGGACCCAGAAGGTCGAGGCCGGCCGCGCCCGCCTCCGCAAGTACATCACCAGCGAGACCGAGACCCGCACCGTCCCCGTGTCGCACGAGGAGGTCACGATCGAGCGCGAGCCGATCACCGAGGGCAACGTCGGTCAGGCCCTCGACGGCCCGAACCTGTCCGAGGAGGAGCACGAGGTCGTGCTCACCGAGGAGCGCCCCGTCGTCGCCAAGGAGACCGTCCCGGTCGAGCGCGTCCGCCTCGGCACCGAGACCGTGACCGAGCAGGCCACGGTCACGGAGGAGGTCCGCAAGGAGCAGATCGAGACCGACGGCGTCTACCCCGAGGGCCAGCGCGCCACCGGCACCGCGACCGAGACGACGACCGAGTCCGACCTCACCGTCGAGCCGCGTCGCTAGTCAGCACCTGCACGTCCAGGGCCCGCCCTCCGGTCAGCCGGAGGGCGGGCCCTCATGCGTCCGGGGGTGGTGCGTCCGGAACGCCGCGTGCGCGTCGAGCAGCACCTCCTGTGCAGGCCGGCCGAGCGCGGCGGCTGCCGCGGCGACGTCGTCCCACTCGGGCATCGCGTTCACGACCTCGCCGCCGAGCAGCCCGAGCTTCACGCGCACCGGCTGCCCCCCGACGACGACGACCTCGTCGCGGCGCTCCAGCGCGTGCTTGGCCACGGTGGTCTCGCGCAGCCCCAGCGCGGTGGTGGACCGGAACACGACGTCGCGGGCGGCGGCCGCCACCGCCGGCGGGCACAGCACGGACAGGGTGTGCGCGGGACGCCCCTTCTTCATGAGCACCGGGGTCAGCCAGGCGTCGCTGGCGCCGGCCGCCAGCAGGGCGGCGAGCACGCCGGGCCAGACCCGGGGGTCGAGGTCGTCGACGTTCGTCTCGAGCAGAACGGCGGTGGCCGGCCCGTCGAGGGGTGCGCCCAGCACCAGCCGGACCGCGTTCGCGACCTCCGGCAGGTCGCGCCCGCCCGCGCCGACCCCGACCCGCTCCAGCACGAGCGGTGGCATCGGCCCCCACTCGTCGACGAGGGTCGCGAGCAGGGCGGCACCGGTCGGCGTCGTCGCCTCGTGGGCGGTCGGGCCGGACTGCACGGGCACGCCGGACAGCAGCGCGAGGACGGCGGGCGCGGGCACCGGCAGCGGACCGTGCGCCCCCCGCGTGGTCCCGGACCCGAGGGACAGCGTGGACGCTGTCAGCCGCGACAGGCCCAGGTGCGCGAACCCCGCCACCACGCCGACGACGTCGGCCAGCGCGTCGAGCGCCCCGACCTCGTGGAAGTGCACGTCGTCGACGTCGACCCGGTGGACCGCGGCCTCGGCCGCGGCCAGCCGGGCGAACACCTCCAGCGCGCCGTCCTGACCGGCGAGCAGCCCGCGGACGTCGCGCCAGGTGCGCCGGACGTCGGTGGGCGGGCAGTCGACGTGGACCCGGATCGCCCCCAGCCCGCCGCGCTCCACCTGCTCGACCCGCAGCCGCACCGGCTCGACCGGCAGCGCGCCGACCGCGTCCTGCAGGACCTCCAGCGGGACACCGGCGTCGACGAGGGCGCCGAGCAGCATGTCGCCGCTGGCACCCGCGCTGCCGTCGAGCCAGCCGATCATCTCCGGGCGATCCGCGCCGCCAGCACGCCCGCGCCGTAGCCGTTGTCGATGTTCACCACCGCGATGCCGGGCGCGCAGGCGTTCAGCATCGCCAGCAGGGCGGCGACCCCGCCGAAGGAGGCGCCGTACCCGACGCTCGTGGGGACCGCGACCAGCGGCGTCCCGACCAGCCCCGCGACGACGCTCGGCAGCGCGCCCTCCATCCCGGCGACGACGACGAGGCAGTCCGCCCGGTCCAGCGCCGGCCGGGCGGCGAGCAGCCGGTGCAGGCCGGCGACCCCGACGTCGTCCACCCGCTCGACGCCCGCGCCGTGCACGCGCACGGTGAGCGCCGCCTCGGCCGCGACCGGACCGTCGGAGGTCCCGGCTGCGACGACCGCCACCGTGCCGCGCGGCGCCGGCAGCTCCCCGACGGCGACACAGGAACCCGCCACCTCGGTGACCTCGTGGGCGGCGACGAGGGCCGCGAGCGTGGCGTCGCTGCACCGCGTCACGAGCACCGCGCGGTCCGACGCGGCCCGCAGCGCGGCGACGACGTCGAGCACCTGCGCGGTCGTCTTGCCCTCGCCGTAGACGACCTCCGGGTCGCCGGTGCGCAGGGCGCGGTGCACGTCGACGAGCGAGTGCGCCAGGGCGTCGTAGGGGGCGGTGGCCAGGCGGTCGAGCGCGTCGGCGGGGCTCGTCGCGCCACCCGCGACCGCCTCGAGCAGCGCCTGCACCTGCTCCCTGTCCACGTCGGCGAGCCTAGGCCGCGCGGTCCCGCGCCTAGCATCGCCCTGTGCCCGGCACCCCGCCCGCCCGCTTCGGCTACCTCGGCCCGGCCGGCACGTTCACCGAGGCGGCGCTGCGCACGCTGCGCGCCGCCGACCGCGCCGACCTGCTGCCGTACGCCACGGTCGCGGCCGCCCTCGAGGGCGTGCGGCAGGGCGAGGTCGACGCCGCCCTGGTGCCGCTGGAGAACTCCATCGAGGGCTCGGTCGCCACGACCCTGGACGAGCTCGCGACCGGCGACCCCCTGATGCTGCGCCGCGAGGTCCTGCTGCGCGTGCAGTTCAGCCTGCTCGCCCGTCCCGGCACCTCCCTCGACGACGTCCGCACCGTCGCGACCCACCCGCACGCCGAGGCGCAGTGCCGCCGCAGCCTCGCCGCACTCGTCCCGGACGCGACCGTCGTGCTGACGTCCTCCACCGCGGAGGCCGCCCGCGCGGTCGCCGCCGGCCAGTACGACGCCGCCGTCAGCGCGCCCGTGGCCGCGCAGCACTACGGGCTCACCGAGCTGGTCGGCGGGGTGGCCGACAACGTCGGAGCCGTCACGCGCTTCGTCCTCGTGGGGACGCCCGGACCGCCGCCCTCGCCGACCGGCGCGGACCGCACCACCCTGGTCGCCCACCTCACCGACGACGGGCCGGGCGCGCTGCTCGCCCTGCTGACCGAGTTCGCGGTGCGGGGCGTGAACCTCACCCGGATCGAGTCCCGGCCCAGCGGCGGCGTCCTCGGCCGCTACTCCTTCAGCCTCGACGCCGAGGGCCACGTCGCGGAGGCCCGCGTCGGGGAGGCGCTGTCGGCCCTCAAGCGGGTCTGCGCCGACGTCCGGTTCCTCGGCAGCTACCCGCGGGCCGACGAGGTGCCGGCGCGCGTCGTCGCGGGGACCAGCGACGGTGACTTCCGCGCGGCCGCGGCCTGGCTGGCGGGACTGCGCGCGCCGTAGGGGGCTAGTCGCGCAGCTGCGCGTGCACGGCGTCGAGGTCGAGGTCGACCGGGGGCGGCCAGGGCCAGCCGACCGTGCCGTCGCCGTGCCAGCGCGGCACGAGGTGGACGTGGACGTGGTCGACCTTCTGCCCGGACGCCTCGCCGTTGTTCTGGCGGAGCGTCAGGCCGTCGGGCTGCAGCCGCTCGCGCAGCCGCAGGGCGACCCGGTGGACGGCGCGGGCGACGTCGGCGAACGACGACTCGTCGGCGTCCCAGATCTGCACGGCGTGCGCGCGCGGCACGACCAGCGTGTGGCCGCGCGCGGCCGGGGACGTGTCGAGGAACGCGATGGCCGCCTCGTCCTCGTGCACGATCCGCACGGGCAGCTCGCCCGCCACGATCCGGCAGAAGGTGCAGTCGTTCACCGCCACACCTCGCGCACGGCGTCGACGACGGCGGGGGCCTGCGCCAGCCCCGCCTGCGCGGCGGGCGTGCGGGTCGCGGGGTCGAGCGGGTTGGCGCCGAACGCGGCCCGGGAGGCCTCGTCGGGCTCGAGCAGCAGCACGCGGACGCCGAGAAGCGGCCGGGCCGCGTCCCAGCCGGCGCCGAGCGGGCCGTCGCCGACGGCGCCCAGCGGGGCGAGCACCAGGGTGCGGGCAGCCCCGGCGGCGAGGTCGGCGTTGAGGACGTTGTGGACGCCGCCGTCGACGTAGCGGCGCTCCCCGAGCGTGACCGGCGGCCACACCCCCGGCACCGCGCAGGACGCCGCGACGACGTCGACCAGCGGGAAGCCGCAGGAGGCGTCCAGGGCCGAGCGCTCCCCCGTCTGGGCGTCGACGACGGTGACGACCAGGCCGGCGGGCCAGTCGTGGACGGGCAGCCGGGCGGCGAGCACCTCGCGCCGGGCCTGCTCCGGGACGGTCGAGGTCGCGAGCGCCATCGCCCCGACCTGCCGCCGCACCTCCTCGACCGAGGCCCCGGCCAGGGCCTCGCCGAAGCGGGCGGCCAGCGCCCCGAGGTCGACGTCGGTGCTCAGCTCGGGGGTCTGCCGGGCCGGGTCGACCTGCCGGGCGAGCATCTCCTCCGGGTCGACGCCCGTCGCGAGCCACGCCCCGACCACCGAGCCGGCGGACGTCCCGACGACGACGTCGGCGTCGGCGAGCGACACCCCGGCGCGGGCCAGCCCCGCGAGCAGGCCGGCGGCCCACGCGATGCCGGCGACCCCGCCGCCGCCGAGGACCAGGGCGCGCTCAGTGCTCATGCGGGCGAGCCTCTCACCCGTGGCGGTCGGACAGGCGCACGCGCTGCAGGTCCAGCTCGGTCTGCAGCTCGCGCACCACCTCGGGGTGCAGTCCGTCGCGCCCGCGCAGCCGGTCGAGCTCCTCGCCCTGCACCCGGGCCAGCTCGAGCCGGAGCCCGACCAGGTCGACCTCGGGGTCCGGCATCCGGTCGTCGTCCTCGGCCAGCCGGTCGAGCGCCTGCTCCCACACGCGGCGCAGCGGCTGGGCGCCGTCGGCGGTGATGTCGCCCTGCGCCTCGAGCTCGTCGAGGCGGGCCAGGGCGACCTCCGCCAGCGCCGTCCGGGCCTGCCGCTCCTGCTCCTCGTGGCCGGCGTCGCCGGACAGCCCGGTCAGGCGCAGCAGCAGCGGCAGGGTCGTGCCCTGCAGCACCAGCGTCGCCAGCACGACCGCGATGGTGAGGAACAGCAGCAGCGCCCGCTCCGGGACGTCCCGCGGGATCGCGAGGGCGGCAGCGAGGCTGACGGCGCCGCGCATGCCGGTCCAGCCGATCACCAGGCGCTCTGCCGCGCTGCTCGAGGCCTGCGGCCGGCCGAACAGGCGCCGCAGCCCGTAGACCGGCGGTGGCACGGCGAACTGCCACAGGACGCGCACGCCCGCGACCGTCCCGACGACGGCCACGGCGTAGAGGGCGAGGGCGTGGGCGCCGAGCTGCGGGGTGTCGCCGACGACCCGCCGGACCTGCAGCCCGAGCAGCACGAACAGCACGGCGTTGAGCACCAGGTCCAGCAGCGACCAGAAGGCGGCGCTCTGCAGGCGGGCGGCCGCCGTGAACACCCCGCCGCGGCTGCCGAGCATGAGCCCCGCGACGACGACGGCGAGCACGCCCGACACGTCGACCCGCTCGGCCAGCACGTAGGCGGCGTAGGGCGTGAACAGCGTGAGCAGCAGCTGCAGCCCGACGTCGGACAGCCGGGTGCGCGACAGCAGCACGAGCGCCCCGATCGCTGTCCCGACGGCCACCCCGCCGCCGACCGAGAGCACCAGGGTCGCCGCGGTGTGCGCGACCGACGGTCGGCCCCCGACGACGGCCTCGACCGCGACGGCGAACAGCACCAGGGCCGTCGCGTCGTTGATGAGGCTCTCGCCCTCGACCAGGTCGACGACGAACCGCGGCGCCCCGAGCCGCTTGAACACCCCCGACGCCGCGACCGGGTCGGTGGGGGCGACGACGGCGCCCAGCACCAGCCCCTGCGCGAAGGAGACTCCGGGGACCAGCGCGGCCACGACCCCGGCGACGGCGACGGCGGTCGCGAGCACGAGCCCCACCGACAGCAGGGCCAGCGGCGTCGCGATGCGGCGCAGGGTGGCCAGGTCGGTGAGGAACGAGGCCCGGTAGAGCAGGGGCGGCAGGAAGACGAGGAAGACGACGTCGGGGGGCAGGTCGAGGACGGGCGCGTTCGGCAGGAAGCTCGCGGCCAGGCCGACCGTGACGAGCACGACGGGATCGGGCAGGCCGGTGCGGCGGGCGAGGGCGACACCGACGAGCACCACGACGCCCAGGGCGAGGCAGAGCAGGGGCAGGTCAGGGTCCACGGGGAGAGCCTGCCCCGCAGCGGGAGAGGTCACCTCTCGGCTCCCTAGACTCGGGACGTGATCGACCTGAAGCTCCTGCGCGAGGACCCCGACCGTGTGCGCGCCTCGCAGGAGGCCCGAGGCGACGACCCGTCGCTGGTCGACACCCTGCTCGCCGCCGACGAGGAGCGGCGCTCGGTCGTCAGCCGCGCCGACACCCTGCGGGGCGAGCAGAAGGCCGTCTCGCAGTCGGTGAAGAAGGCCACGCCCGAGGAGCGGCCCGCGGTCCTCGAGCAGGCCAAGGCCCTGGCGGGCGAGGTCAAGGCCCTGGAGGCCGAGCAGACCGCCGCGGAGGCCCGGCTGCGGCAGGCCCACCTCGCCGTGGCCAACGTCGTCGCCGGCGCGCCCCCCGGCGGCGAGCAGGACTACGTCGTGCTCGAGCAGGTCGGCGAGGTCCCCACCTACGACTTCCCGGTCCGCGACCACCTCGACGTCGGCACGGTCCTCAAGGCGATCGACACCGAGCGCGGCGCCAAGGTC
Organism: Frankiales bacterium; assembly: GCA_025965495.1. GTDB lineage: Bacteria > Actinomycetota > Actinomycetes > Mycobacteriales > SCTD01 > RYN-122. Next base: position 2,525 of record JAOPWW010000252.1, on the reverse strand, counting down.
AGCGGCGCCCGCTTCGCGTTCCTCACCGGTCCGGGCGCCCTGCTCGAGCTGGCCCTGGTGAACCTCGCGATGGCGCAGGCGACCGAGGCCGGGCTCGTGCCCGTGATCGCCCCCGCGCTGGTGCGGCCCGAGGCGATGGAGGGCACCGGGTTCCTCGGCGCCCATGCCGCCGAGGTCTACAAGCTCGAGGCCGACGACCTCTACCTGGTCGGCACCAGCGAGGTGCCGCTCGCGGCCTTCCACTCCGGCGAGTCGCTGGAGACGCTGCCCCTGCGCTACGCCGGGTTCTCGTCGTGCTTCCGCCGCGAGGCGGGCAGCCACGGCAAGGACACCCGCGGCATCATCCGGGTGCACCAGTTCGACAAGGTCGAGATGTTCTCCTACGTCGCGCTGGAGGACGCCGAGGCCGAGCACCAGCGGCTGCTCGACGCCGAGAAGCAGTTCCTCGGCGCGCTGGAGCTGCCCTTCCGGGTCATCGACGTCGCGGCCGGCGACCTCGGCAGCAGCGCCGCCCGCAAGTACGACTGCGAGGCGTGGCTGCCGTCGCAGGAGCGCTGGCTCGAGCTGACCTCCACCAGCAACTGCACCGACTTCCAGGCCCGCCGCCTCGGCATCCGTCGCAAGGGCGGCGGGTCGGTGGCGACCCTCAACGGGACGCTCTGCGCCGTCGGCCGCACCATCGCCGTCCTGCTCGAGGTGCACCAGCGGGCGGACGGCTCGGTGCACGTGCCCGAGGCCCTGCGTCCCTACCTCGGCGGGCGGGCAGAGCTCACCCCGTGAGCACCCCTGCCTCCCGTCCGCCCCGCCTCGTCGCCACCGACCTCGACGGCACCGTCGTCCGCTCCGACGGCACCATCGCCGCCCGCACCCGCGAGGTCATCGGCCGGATCGAGGCGGCCGGGGTCCCGTTCGTCATGGTCACCGGACGGCCGCCGCGCTGGATGGCCCCCGTCGTCGAGATGACCGGCCACCGCGGGCTGGCGGTCTGCGCCAACGGTGCGCTGGTCTACGACCTCCACACCGAGACGGTCCTGGAGCGCTTCCTGCTCGAGGAGGCCGACGCCGTCGACGTCGCGTCCTCCCTGCGCGCCGCCCTGCCGGAGATCGCCTTCGCCGTCGAGCGGCCCGACCTCGGGTTCGCCCACGAGGAGAGCTACACGCCCTCGTGGGAGCAGCCCGACCACCACAGCCTGCCGGTCGAGGCGCTGGTCGAGGGCGGCGTCGTCAAGCTGCTCGCCCGCCACCCGGGCCTCGGCAGCGACGACCTGCTCGCCGCCGCCCGCGAGGCCGTCGGCGACCGCGCGACCTTCACCCACAGCAGCGGCGACGGCCTGCTGGAGATCAGCGCCGCGGGCATCAGCAAGGCCAGCGGGCTGGCCCACCTGTGCCGCGAGCACGGGGTCGACGCCGCCGACGTCGTCGCGTTCGGGGACATGCCGAACGACCTGCCGATGCTCGCCTGGGCCGGCCGCGGCGTCGCCGTCGCGAACGCCCACCCGGAGGTGCTCGAGCTCGCCGACGAGGTCACCGCCAGCAACGACGACGACGGCGTCGCGCAGGTGCTCGAGCGCTGGTTCTAGAGCCGGGCGCTCTCGCGCATCCCGACGTCCTGGCCGCCCTCTGTCGAGACGCGGGCGACGGTCACGAGGCCGGACCGCTCGCGCTCGGCGCGTCGGCTGCTCGTCCGGCCGACGGTTCCAGGCAGGAGGTGCGGCGTGCTCGACAGCCGTCACGCTGCCTACGCGGCGTCGCCGTGGCGGTGATCACGGCGGCCGGAGGGGTCGTCGGCGCCGTCGCCAGCGGGGCGCCCGACGCACCGGCGCCGTCGACGCTCCGGGTGAGCGGCGTCGATCTGACCGCGCGGGTCCGGTCCTTCGATGCGAGGTGCCCGTTGACCCTGACGTTCCACGGGCGCATCGACGTCGAGGGCGGCAGCGGGGAGGTCGTGTACCGCTGGCTGCGGACCGACGACGTGGGCGAGACCGAGACCGGCTCGTTGCAGAGCCTCCCCGCGGAGGGTGCCCGTTCTGCGGAGGTCACGGACGAGTGGACGGCCGAGGGTGCCCGTCGATGACCTGTCCCGACGCGTGGTGCTCGACGTCGCGCGGCCTCGACAGGTCCGGTCGCAGCCGGTCCTCGTCAGAGGCCACTGCGACGCCGCGCTGCCTCCAGGACCTCAGGTGCCCCCACCTCAGGTGCCGGGCTGGCCGCCGGGGTGAGTGGGGGCACCGCCAGACGGCCGGACGTGCCCGGCCACGCCCGGGCTCATCAGGTGCGCGCTCGGACGAAGGCGCCGCCGGCCGTGCACGTGACGCCCAGCGCTCAGGACGGTGGTGGTGGTCCTGCTGCGGCGTAGCCGTCGGGGGTGAGCCACCTGCCGTCGCGGTGTTGGAGGGTGCGGTGGCCTTCGTGGAGCTGGTGGTGGTGGAGGTGGCAGACGAGGGCGTAGTTGGCCAGGTCGGAGGGTCCGCCGAGGGTCCAGTGCTGGACGTGGTGGGCTTGGCTCTGGCTGGGGCGTCGTCGGC
>JAOPWW010000236.1 GCA_025965495.1 Frankiales bacterium | reverse complement strand
CCAACTGGCTGTCCCGGATGGGGCACAAGCCCTTCGGCAGCGGGATGCAGCTCAACGTCGACTGCTCGGACCGGTCGCTGGACCGGATCGAGCGGCGGCTCGAGGGCGTCGTCGCGCAGACGGGCCGGCCCGCGGCGCTGGTCGGCCACAGCCGGGGCGGGCACTTCGTCAAGGCGCTCGGCGCCCGCCGTCCGGACCTCGTCAGCCAGGTCGTCACCATGGGCTCGGGCCTGGACGAGCCGTTCGACATCTCGGTGCCGACCAAGGCGATGGTCGCCGGCGTGCGGACCGTCCTGCAGGCGACCAGCAGGAAGGCCGCCGCGCGCGGCTGCCTCACCGACACCTGCGACTGCCCGTTCGTCCGCGACTACAGCGCGCCCTTCCCGGTCGAGCAGGTCCCGCTGACGTCGATCTGGAGCAAGGGCGACGGTGTCGTGCGGTGGCGCGCCTGCTCGGTGCCCTACGCCCGCAACGTCGAGGTCAGCGGCAGCCACGTCGGTCTGGCCTTCAACCGCCGGGTGTACCGGGTGCTGGGGCTGCTGCTCGCCGGGAAGGCCGACGCGGTCCGCACGGCCTGACGCTCCGCTGACCCAGGCCGGCGCCCCGTCGCCCGTCGTCCCCGCGCGACGACGGCGTACGGTCGTCCCGAACCGCCACGACCGGGTGTCGTCCTCCTCGAGCGCCACCGGTTCGAGGACCGGGCGGGGGGCTGGGCGGTGTCCGCTCCCTCGCGCACACGACGCTCCGCCCGCCCCGCCGGGTCCGCGCCGGACGAATCGACCGCCCGCGTCGTCCCCGCGCCCGCGTCGCCGAGGTCGACCGACCGGCCGCTGTGGGCTCCGCCGCTGTCCGACCTGCCGCTGTCCGACCTGCCGCTGTCCGACCTGCTGCGCACGGAGACGCGGCCGGCGCACGCGGCCGCGGAGCAGGCGTTCGCCCTCGAGGACCGGCTCCGCGACGTCGCCGCCTACGGCGCCCTGCTCGCCCGGCTGCGCGACGTCTACGGCCCGGCGGAGGCCGCCCTCCTCGGGCTCCGCGGCTGGGACCGGCTGACCCCGGTCGTCGACGTCGCCGCCCGGCAGCGGGCGCACCTGCTCGACGACGACCTCGCGGCGCTGTCGGCGCACGACGCCGCCCTCCCCCGGCCGCGTCCGGTCCCGCCCGTCCTGGACTCGCTGGCCGCCGGCCTCGGCTGGCTCTACGTGCTGGAGGGCTCGGCGCTCGGCGGCCGGGTCGTCGCTGGCCACGCCCGCAGGGCGCTCGGCGCCGACCTGCCCGTCACGTTCTTCTCGGGCGAGACCCGCCACGGTCTGCGGACCGACTGGCGCTCCCTGCTCGCCGCCCTCGACGCCTTCGGCGCGGCCGCGCCGCCCGAGGTCCGCTGGACCGTCGTCGCCGCGGCGACCGCGGCCTTCTCGGCTGTCGGCGGAGTGCTCGACCCGGTGGGAGGCGGTCCGTGATCCGCAGCGGGGACGACCCCGTTGCCGACGTCGTCGACCTCCTGGCTCCGACGCTGCCGGCCGACCTCACGACGTGCGACCGCGAGCCGATCCACCTGTCGGAGGCGATCCAGCCGCACGGCGTGCTCCTCGCCGCCCGCGGGAGCGACCTGTCCGTCGTCCGGGTCAGCGCCAACTCCGCGGACCACCTCGGCCTGGCACCCGCCGCGCTGCTCGGCAGCCCCCTGTCCGTGGCGCTCGGGTCCGAGGTCGTCGGGCGCCTCCGGAGCGTCCTCGAGGACCCGGCCTCCTCGGGCACCGACCCGGTGGTGTGCCACCCACCGGGCCGGGGCGCCTACGAGCTGACCTGGTTCCGGGTCGGCGAGACGGTCGTCGTCGAGCTCGAACCGGCCGCCGACCACGAGCCGGTGTTCGTGTCCCTGCTGTTCTCCGACCTGCGCCAGGCCATGACGGCGATCGACACCGCGACCGGCGTCACGGAGCTCTGCGACCGGGCCGCCACGGCGATGAAGGAGCTCACGTCCTACGACCGGGTCATGGTGTACCGGTTCCACGCCGACGAGCACGGCGAGGTGGTCGCCGAGCAGTGCGAGCCGGACCAGGAGGCGTTCCTCGGCCTGCACTACCCCGCCTCCGACATCCCTCGGCAGGCCCGGACGCTGTACCTGCTCAACCACCTGCGCGTCATCGCCGACGTCGGGTACGCACCGTCGCCGCTCGTCTGCACCGCCGACGACGCCGCGGAGCCGCTGGACCTCAGCCAGAGCGGGCTGCGCAGCGTGTCCCCCCTGCACGTGGCCTACCTGCAGAACATGGGCGTCGGTGCCACGCTCGCCGTCTCGCTGTTCCGCGGCACCCGCCTGTGGGGGATGGTCGTCTGCCACCACCGCACGCCCAAGCGGATCGACGCGCAGATGCGGGCGGCCTGCCGGGTGCTGGGGCAGCTCTTCTCGCTGCAGCTCGTCGCCCTCGAGCACCTCGAGCACCACGCCTACCGGCTCCAGCTCGCCGAGGTCGAGACCGCCCTGGTCGCGAGGATGACGACCGCCTCGTCCCTGTCGGACGCCCTCGCCGCGCCCGGGCCCTCCCCGGTCGACCTCACCGGCGCCGACGGGATGGTGGCGCGGCTGGACGGGCAGACGGTCACCGTCGGCGCGGTGCCGCCCCCGGACGCCGTCGAGCGCCTGCTCGACGAGCTGCGGGTCGACGAGGACGCCGCGATGTTCGTGTGCCACGACCTGGCCGGGCGCTTCCCCGCCATGGCCCCCCACCGGGGGGTGGCGGCAGGGGTGATCGCCCTGCCGCTGTCGGCCCACTACGTCGACCACGTGCTCTGGTTCCGCGGCGAGACGGTCCACGAGGACCGCTGGGGCGGGGACCCCGACAAGGCCATGACCCGGTCGCCGGCGAGCGGTCCCGACGGCCTCGAGGTCCTCACCCCCCGGCTGTCGTTCGACAGCTACCGCAGGCAGGTCCACGGTCAGTGCCGGCCCTGGCACTCGGCCGAGGTCGCCGCGGCAGCGGCCCTGGCGGTCGGCATCCCCGACCTGCTCCTGACGCGGGCCCGGGACCACTTCGCGCACCTCGCGATGCACGACCAGCTCACCGGCCTGCCCAACCGCGCCCTGCTGCTGGACCACACGTCCCTCGCCCTGGCCCGCGAGCCGCGCGAGCCCGGGGGGACCGCGCTGCTGTTCATCGACCTCGACCGCTTCAAGCTCGTGAACGACTCGCTCGGGCACGACGCCGGGGACGACCTGCTGCGGCAGGCAGCCGCCCGCCTGGTGGTGCTCAACCGGGCCACCGACACGGTCGCCCGCATCGGCGGTGACGAGTTCATCGTCCTGTGCGAGCGGGTGACCCCCGCTCTCGCGGCCCAGATCGCCGACCGCATCGTCGTCGCCTTCCAGCAGCCCTTCGTGCTCGGAGGGGGCGAGGCCGTGGTGACGGCGTCGATCGGGTGGGCGCTCGCCGGCCGCGACACCAGCTCCGCCGAACTGCTGCGGGACGCGGACACGGCCATGTACCGGGTCAAGCGCTCGGGCCGCAACGCGGTGACGCCGTTCACGGCGGAGATGCGCGACCTCAAGGTCCGCCGGACCGAGATCGAGGTCGGGCTGCGCCCGGCCCTGGAGGACCGCGAGCTGGTCCTGCACTATCAGCCCCTGCACTCCATCGACGGTCGGCTGTGCGGGTTCGAGGCGCTCGCGCGCTGGCCGCTGCCCGGCCGCGGGATGGTTCCCCCCGCCGAGTTCATCCCGGTCGCCGAGGCGGTCGGCGTCATCGGGCACCTCACGGCCTGGGCGCTCGACGAGGGGCTCGGCGACCTCGCCACCTGGCGGCAGCAGCACCCCGACCTCGACCTGGCCCTGTCGGTGAACGTCACCGCGGCGGAGATGGCCAGCGACGAGCTGCTCGACAGCATCGACGCGTCCCTGGCCCGCCTGCGCCTGCCGCCGTCGGCGCTGTGCATCGAGCTGACCGAGGGGGCGCTGGTCACCGACGACGACCAGAAGCTCGCCTTCCTCACCGCCCTGCGCGAGCGCGGGGTCCGCCTGTCGATCGACGACTTCGGGACGGGCTTCTCGGCGCTGTCCTACCTGACCCAGCTCCCCGTCGACGAACTCAAGATCGACCGCTCCTTCATCACGGGGCTGCCGACCGTCAAGGCCAACGTCGTCGTCGTCGCCGCCATCGTCAGCCTCGGCCACCAGCTGGGCCTGCAGGTGCTGGCCGAGGGGGTCGAGACCGTCGAGGAGCTCGCGACCCTGCGTCGTCTCGGCTGCGACCTCGTCCAGGGCTACCTGCTCGGACGCCCGATGCCGGCCCGTGACGTCGGCCGCTACCTGGAGGGGCTCGTCCCCGTCTGAGGGTCCGTCGCGCCGCCTCCGCGCCGGCGGAGCTGGCCGGCGACCAGCCCGGTGAAGGTGCGCGGCCCCCGCAGCCCTCCCAGCGGCACGGCCAGGGCGCGGGTGAGGGGCTCGACGGCGCGGGCGACCCCGGTCAGCGCCTGCCCCGGGGCGATCGGACCCCGGCGGGCCAGCCAGCCGAGCAGCAGCTCGGCCGACCGCTCGGGCTGCTCCCACAGGTAGGCGTGGCCGGCGCCGGGCAGCACCGCGAGCTCGGCGTCCGGGACCCGCCGGGCGAGGTGCTCGGCGTTGGCCAGCGGCACCAGCGCGTCGCGCTCGCCGTGCAGCACCAGCGTGGGCGCCTGGACCTGGGCCAGCCGCCCGGACGTGTCGTGGGTCGCACTGGCCCACCAGTGCCCCACCGTCCCGTGCAGCGGCGCGCGGTGGGCGCCCAGCAGCCGCAGCAGGGCCTTGGCGTCCTGCGGGTGCTCGCGCCGGTACTGCGGGGAGAACAGCGCCCCGCCGAGCCACCGGGCACGGGCACCGCCGTCGAGCGCGTGCTTGCCGAAGCCGGCGTAGGCGCGGGGGCTCGGCAGCACCGAACGCGGCCCGCCGGCGCCCGTCCCGCCGAGCACCAGCCCGCGGACCCGCTCGGGGAACCGCAGCGCGAGCTCCTGAGCGACCATCCCGCCGAGGCTGACGCCGTAGACGTGGGCGCTCTCGATCCCGAG
>JAOPWW010000195.1 GCA_025965495.1 Frankiales bacterium | reverse complement strand
CGTCCCGAAGATCGGCAACATCGCGGGCTCCATCGTCCGCGACGGCCTGATCCGACGGAACACCAAGGCCCGCCTGCTCCGCGACGGCGTCGTCGTCGCGGACAAACTCACCGTCGAGTCGCTGCGCCGCTTCAAGGACGACGCGACCGAGGTCCGCGAGGGCTACGAGTGCGGTATCGGTCTCGGGAAGTTCAACGACATCAAGACGGATGATGTCATTGAGACTTGGGAGATGCGGGAGATCCCGCGCACGTAAGTCCGCCTCTGGACGGCTGGGTCTCTCCGGCGCTGCGACTCGTTCCTCGTCGCTCTATGCGCCTTCCGAGACCCAGCCGTCCGCCGGCTCGTGCCGCGAGACCTCGAAGACGCTGGGGAGGGCCTGAAAGATGTTCACGGGGGCTCTGGCGATCGATGTGCTGCTGGGTGATGTGCACAGCCTCAAGGAGAAGCGGTCCGTGGTCCGGCCTGTCCTCGCGGAGCTGCGGAAGAAGTTCGAGGTCTCGGTCGCCGAGGCGGGTCACCTGGACCTGCACCGGCGGGCGCTGATCGGGGTCGCCGTCGTCGCTGCCGACGCGGCCCACTGCCGCACCGTCCTGGACGCGTGCGAGCGGCTCGTGGCCGACCGGCCCGAGCTGGAGGTGCTCTCAGCGCACCAGCAACTGATGTCGTCGGAGGACGAGTAGCCATGGTCGACGTCGCGAGGGCCCGCAAGCTGGCCGTCCGGATCCGCGAGGTGGTCGCGTCCACCCTCGAGCTGCAGGTCAAGGACCCGCGCCTCGGGATGATCACCATCACCGACGCCAAGCTCACCCCCGACCTGCGTGAGGCGACGCTCTACTACACGGTCTACGGCGACGCCGAGGCCCGGCAGGCCACCGCGATGGCGCTCGAGAGCGCCAAGGGCGTGCTGCGCAGCCAGGTCGGCAAGCAGACCGGCGTGCGGTACACCCCGAGCCTGGCTTTCATCGCCGACGTCGTCCCGGAGACCACCGGCCGGCTCGAGGAGCTGCTCGAGAAGGCCCGCCGCGCCGACGCCCGGGTCCACGAGATCGCCGAGGGCGCCGCGCCCGCCGGCGACCCCGACCCGTACAAGGCACCGCGGGTGGTGGTCGACGACGACGACCCCACCGACACCGACGACGAGGACGACGACTCCGCGTGAGCGTCCCCGACCGGGACGCGGCGGTCGCGCTGCTGCGGGACGCCCACGAGGCCGTGCTGGTCTGCCACGTCGCGCCCGACGGCGACGCCCTCGGCTCGATGCTCGCCCTCGGCCAGGCGCTGCGGCGCCGGGGCACCCGGGTCTGGTGCAGCTGGGGCGAGCCCGCGCTCGTCGTCCCCGAGGCGTACGCGTTCCTGCCCGCGCAGGACCTGCTCGTCGCCCCGGACGCCGTCCCCGCCGCTCCCGCGCTGCTCGTCACGCTCGACAGCAGCAGCCCCGACCGGCTCGGCCTGCTCGCGGACCGGCTCGACACCGCCGGCTGCGTCCTGGTCGTCGACCACCACACCGCCGGTGAGCCCTTCGGGGACGTCCGGCTGGTCGACCCGACGGCGGCCGCGACCGTCGTGCTGGTCGCCGACCTGCTCGACGCCCTCGGGGCGGAGATCGACCTCGACGTCGCGACCTGCCTGTACACCGGGCTGGTCACCGACACCGGCTCGTTCCGGCACGCCAGCACCACCCCCTCGGTGCACGCGCTCGCGGCCCGCCTGCTGGCCGCCGGTGTCCGGCAGGACCTCGTGGCGCAGTCGGTGTGGGACAGCAACCCCTTCGGCTACCTCTCCGCCCTCGGGGCGGCCTGCTCGGCCGCCGTGCTGGAGCCGGACGCCGTCGGGGGCCACGGCCTGGTCTGGTCGCACCTGAGCGACGCCCAGCTCAGTGCGGCCGGTGTCGGCCTGGCCGACGTCGAGGGCGTCATCGACGTCCTGCGCACCGCCCGGGAGGCCGAGGTCGCCGTCGTGCTCAAGCAGGAGCCGGGCGGGGCGCTGCGGGTGTCGACGCGCAGCCGGGGCGCGGTCGACGTCGGTGCGGTCTGCGGCGCGCTGGGCGGGGGAGGGCACCGCTTCGCGGCGGGCTTCACCTGCACGGGCGACGTCGAGACCACGATGGCCCTGCTCCGCGACGCGCTCGCGACCGCGCCCCGCGCGTGAGCGCCCCCGACGGCCTGCTCGTCGTCGACAAGCCGGGCGGCTGGACCAGCCACGACGTCGTCGCGCGCAGCCGTCGGCTGGCCCGCACCCGCAAGGTCGGCCACGCCGGCACGCTCGACCCGATGGCCACCGGCGTGCTCCTGCTGGGGATCGGCCGGGCGACGCGCCTGCTCGGCCACCTCGCCCTGACCACCAAGACCTACGAGGCGACCGTGCGGCTCGGGGCCACGACCGTCACCGACGACGCGGAGGGCGACGTCGTCGAGGTCCGCGACGCCTCGGCCGTCGACGACGACGCCGTCGAGCGGGCCCTGCGCGACCTGCGCGGCGAGATCGCCCAGGTCCCGAGCTCGGTCAGCGCCATCAAGGTCGACGGGGTGCGCTCCTACGCCGCGGTCCGCGCCGGCCGGGAGGTGGCGCTGGCCGCCCGCCCCGTCACCGTGTCCCGGTTCGACGTCCTCGCGCGACGGGGGGACGACCTCGACGTCGTGGTGACGTGCTCGTCCGGCACCTACGTCCGGGCGCTCGCCCGCGACCTCGGCGCGGCGCTCGGGGTCGGTGGCCACCTGACCGCGCTGCGCCGCACGCAGGTCGGGCCGTTCGGGCTCGACGCCGCCCGCAGCCTGGAGCAGCTCGGGGCGGGCGACGACGCCGTCGACGCCGCGGTCGTGCCGCTGGCGGCTGCGGTCACGGCGGCCTTCCCGGTCCGGGAGCTCGACGACGGCGAGGCGGTCGCCCTGTCGCACGGCAAGCGGCTGACGCCGACCGGGGTGCCGGGCGCCGTCGGGGCCTTCGCGCCCGACGGCCGCTGCATCGCGCTGCTGGAGGACGCGGGGGAGCAGGCCCGGCCGACGGTGGTGTTCGCCCCTGCCGGCGGGTGACGCCCCGCTAGGAGATGCAGCCGGCGGGTGCGCCGACCCGGCGCAGCCCGGCGACGTCACCGGCCTGGTAGAGCGCCGTGGGGCTGCTCGGGGTCACCGTGGCGTTCATGACCATGGTGCGGTCGGCGACGTGGTCCAGGCCGACGGCGTGGCCGAGCTCGTGCATCAGGACACGGCCGCGGGTCACGCCCGCGCCGAAGCCCATGGCCAGAGGGGCGCCGGCCCGCACGACGACGTAGCCCGAGCTGATCCGGTAGTGGCCGGCGGGGCTGGTGCTGGCCGCCCAGCCGCCGTGGCCGACCTCGCCGGCGCCGATGCGGCTGGAGCCGCTGGGGCGGCCGGCCGGCGGGGCCCAGGCGATGACCAGGGGGGAGCCGGCCAGCGGGGCGCGCCCGGCGGTGGGGACGTAGCTGGTGCTGCCGAGGTAGCGGAACTGCAGGCCGCTGGCGGCGGAGAGCCGGGCGACGGCGGTCAGGACGTCGGCCTTGGCCTGGCGGCCGCCGAGCGCGGCGTTGATCCGGAAGTCGATCGGGGTGCACGGGTCCCAGCGCACGACCTCGGTGCGGTCCAGCACCGGGTTCTGCACCGTGGACAGCCGGTAGGACGTCGGGCTGCCGACGATCGTGCTGGCGGAGGCGGGGGAGGCGACGGCCAGCAGGGCGGCCGAGGCGGCGGCGGCGGTCGTCGCGAGCTGCAGGAGCCGGCGCGAGGGGGTCGACAGGGCGGTGGGGGCAGTCACCTGGGGGTCCTTCGTGTCGGGATGGTCCGAGAAGGGCGTTTTGCGGGTCTTGAGGGGGTTCGTGGTGTGCACAACGAACCATCGACCGGTCCGGGTGTCTGCTGGAGAAACCCCCGGAGGGGTGTGACATGGACTACTCCGAACGGCGCAGCCCGACCGCGCCGGGACCGGGCGGGTGCTGTCTGGCAGGGTGGAGCACGTGCAGCGCTGGCGCGGGGTCGAGAGCGCGCCGTCCGGGTGGGGGCGGTGCGTCGTCACCGTGGGCGTCTACGACGGCGTCCACCTCGGCCACCAGCAGATCATCGGGATGGCGGTCGACGCCGCCCGCGCCGACGGCGTGCCGAGCGTCCTGCTGACCTTCGACCCCCACCCCAGCGAGGTCGTGCGTCCGGGCAGTCACCCCGCGGTGCTCACCAGCCAGCGCTACCGGGCCGAGCTGGTCGAGGCGCTGGGCGTCGACGTCGTCTGCGTGCTGCCCTTCACCCGGGACTTCTCGCGGCTCGAGCCGGACGAGTTCGTCCACAAGGTCCTGGTCGAGCACCTGCACGCCCGCCACGTCGTCGTCGGCGAGAACTTCCGGTACGGGTACAAGGCGGCCGGCGACATCGTCTCGCTCGCCGCCGCCGGGCGGCGCTGGGGCTTCACCGTCGAGGGCGTGCCGCTGTCCGGCAGCGGCGGCACGACCTGGTCGAGCACCTACGTCCGGGCCTGCGTGTCCGCCGGCGACGTCGAGGCCGCGGCCGCCGCGCTCGGGCGCGAGCACCGGGTGGAGGGCTTCGTCGTCAAGGGCGACCAGCGCGGCCGCGAGATCGGCTACCCGACGGCGAACCTCGAGCCGCTGCCCTGGTCCGCGGTGCCGGCCGACGGCGTCTACGCCGGCCGCCTCGTGCTGCGGGGCGAGCAGCTGCCGGCCGCCATCAGCATCGGCACCAACCCGACCTTCGACGGCCAGGACCGCCGGGTCGAGGCCTACGTCCTCGACTACAGCGGCGACCTCTACGGCGAGCACGTCGGGCTCTCGTTCACCGCCCGGCTGCGCGAGACGCTCCGCTTCGACGGTGTGGAGCCCCTGGTCGAGCAGATGGCCAAGGACGTCGCGCGCGCCCGAGAGCTGCTCGCGTGACCACCCCGTGATCGCGCTGTGATCACCCCTTAGGGGGACTCCGCCACGCTCCGGGCGCACCGATGCGGTAGGTGTCCCCGCCCGCCTCGGAGGTCCCCCCGTGCCCAAGATCCTGGTCGTCGACGACGACGCGTCCATCCGCTCCCTGCTCACCGACGTCCTGGAGGTCGAGGGCTTCACGGTGCGCGCGGCCGAGGACGGCTTCGCGGGCCTGCGCCTCATCGCGGCCGACCGGCCCGACTGCGTCGTGCTCGACGTGATGATGCCGGGCATGGACGGCCACGCGGTGCTGCAGCGCATCCGCGCCGGCGAGGGCGGGCTCGACCTGCCCGTCGTCATGCTCACCGCCGCGGCCGACGACGCCCAGGCCTGGCAGGCCTGGACCGAGGGCGTCGACTACTTCCTGGCCAAGCCGTTCGACCCCGACGAGCTGCTGCGCTACCTCGACTACCTGTTCAGCGCCGAGGACCGCGTCGCGGTCTAGGGCTCCCGTCGCAGGCCCGGCTCCTCCGCGCGCGCGGCGGGGACCGGGCCTGCGGCGTGTCCGGCCGGTGACGCC
>JAOPWW010000191.1 GCA_025965495.1 Frankiales bacterium | reverse complement strand
GCGACCTGGTTGAACGACAGCTCGACCGGCGTCTCGCGGCCGAAGATCGACACCAGCACCTTGAGCTTCTGGCTGTCGAGGTTGATCTCGTTGATCGTCGCCGGGAGGGTCGCGAACGGCCCGTCGGTGACGGTGATGGACTCGCCGACCTCGAAGTCGACGGCCTTCTGGGCGACGACGACCTTCTGCTTCGGCGGGGCGATCATCCGCACGACCTCGTCGACGGTCAGCGGGGTGGGCTTGGAGGTCTGGCCGACGAAGCCGGTGACGCCGGGGGTGTTGCGGACGGCCGACCAGGACTCGTCGGTGAGCTCCATGCGCACGAACAGGTACCCGGGGAGCTTCTTGCGGACGACCGACTGGCGCTTGCCGCCCTTGACCTCGGTCACCTCCTCCTGGGGGACCTCGATCGCGTAGATGTAGTCCTCCATGTTGAGGGACTGGATCCGGCTCTCGAGGTTGGTCTTGACCTTGTTCTCGTAGCCCGCGTAGGAGTGGACGACGTACCAGTCGCCCTGCTGGCCGGACAGCTCGCGGCGCAGGACCTCGGCCGGGTCGGACTCGTCGAACTCCGGCTCGGCGGCAGGCTCGGCCAGCGTGCCGTCGGGGGCACCGTCGGCGTCGGGCAGGCCCACGCCGTCCGGGGCGGCGTCGGCGAGGTAGCCGCTCGGGGCGTCCTCGACGCCGCCGGCACCGAGCTCGGCGAGGTCGGCGGCAGCGGTGCCGGCCTCGGTCGCGACGGCGAGGCCGTCCGCGGCGGCGTCGACGGCCTCGCCCTGCTCGGAGCTCCCGAAGGGGCTGGCGAAGGGGCTCTGCTCGGTCACGCGGGGTCCTTGTCCTGGGGGGTGGGCGGGCTCAGGCGGGCTGGGGGGTGCGGGGCTCGCTACAGCGAGCTGTCGCCGAAGACCTTGAGCACGGCCTGGCTGAACGCGAAGTCGAAGATGCTGACGATGATCACCATGGTGATGACGAAGACGACGACCACGGACGTGTAGGTCAGCAGCTCGTTGCGGGTCGGCCAGATGACCTTGCGCAGCTCCGCGACGACCTGGCGGTAGAAGGTGCCGATGCTGCGGACCCGGGTGACCGGGCCGCGGCGCGCGCGCTTGGGGGCGAGCGTCGACGTGCCGAGCGAGCCGGCCGGGACGGCGTCGCGCGCGTCCAGGTCGGGGTCCTCGCCGGGGCCGGTGGTGGTCCCCGTGCTGTCGCTCACTGCCTGCCTCGTCTCGTGTGTGGCGGTCGTGCCGGGCCGTGCCGTGCAGGGGTGACAGGAGTCGAACCTGCGACATCCGGTTTTGGAGACCGGCGCTCTGGCCAACTGAGCTACACCCCTCCGAGGGCGTGGCCAGACCCTGCCGCCGACGCTCCGGACCGGGGAGGTCAGGGCGCGCTGGAGCAGGGGCACGAGCCCCCGGACGGTCGAGTGTACGGCGTCGGGAGGCGGGAGGGCGAGCGAGCGCGCGGCGGCCCTCGGGGAGGCGGCTGCGGCGTGGTGCCGGGAGACCACTGGACTCCGGCTGGGAGGATGGTCGCATGACGACCACTCCGGCCCCTCCGAGCACGTCCGCCCGCGCCCGGGTCTCGGCCCGCATCGGCGGGATCGCCGAGTCCGCGACGCTCGCCGTCGACGCCAAGGCCAAGGCCAAGAAGGCGGCCGGCGAGGACGTCGTCGGCTTCGGCGCGGGCGAGCCCGACTTCCCGACGCCGCCGAAGGTGGTCGCGGCCGCCGAGGCGGCGTGCAGCCAGCCGAAGTACCACCGCTACACCCCCGCCCCGGGCCTGCCCGAGCTGCGCGAGGCGATCGCGGTCAAGACGAAGCGCGACAGCGGCCTGGAGGTCAAGGCCTCCCAGGTGCTGGTCACCAACGGGGGCAAGCAGGCCGTCTACGAGGCGTTCGCGACGCTGCTCGACCCGGGCGACGAGGTCCTGCTGCCGGCTCCGTACTGGACCACCTACCCCGAGGCGGTGCGGCTGGCCGGCGGCGTGCCGGTCGACGTCGTCACCGACGAGGACGCCGGCTACCTGCCGACCGTGGAGCAGCTCGAGGCGGCCCGGACCGAGCGCACGAAGGTGCTGCTCTGGTGCTCGCCGTCCAACCCGACCGGCGCCGTCGCGCCCCGCGCGCTGGTCGAGGCGGTCGGCCGCTGGGCCGTCGAGCACGGCGTCTGGGTCGTGGCCGACGAGATCTACGAGCACCTCGTCTACGGCGGCGCTGAGCACGTCTCCATGCCCGTCGCGGTCCCCGAGCTGCAGGACACCTGCGTCGTCGTGAACGGCGTGGCGAAGACCTACGCCATGACCGGCTGGCGGGTGGGCTGGCTGATCGGGCCGGCCGACGTCGTCAAGGGCGCGTCGAACCTGCAGTCCCACGCCACGAGCAACGTCAGCAACGTCGCGCAGGTCGCGGCGCTCGAGGCCGTCAGCGGCGACCTCGAGGCCGTCGCGGAGATGCGCGCCGCCTTCGACCGCCGCCGCCAGACGATGGTGCGCATGCTCAACGAGATCCCGGGCGTCACGTGCCCCGAGCCGCAGGGGGCGTTCTACGCCTACCCGTCGGTCAAGGCGCTGCTGGGCAAGGAGATCCGGGGGAAGCGCCCGCAGACGAGCGCCGAGCTGGCCGAGCTGCTGCTCGACGAGGTCGGGGTCGCCGTGGTGCCCGGCGAGGCGTTCGGGACCCCGGGGTACTTCCGGCTGTCCTACGCCCTCGGCGACGACGACCTGGTCAAGGGCGTCACCCGCATCCAGGAGCTGCTGGGCAGCGCCACGGACTAGCTCAGGCGGTCGCGCTGCGCTGCCGGGGGACGGCGCGCAGCGCGGCCTCCACGACCGGCCGGGCGGCGGCGTAGCCGTGGTCCATGAGGCGCTCGGTCTGGCTGAAGTCGCGCATCTCGTGGCGGCCCTGCACCAGCCGCGGCAGCCGCACGACCGTCTGCCCCGGCCGCTCCGGGCCCGCCCCCCTGTCCAGGTGCGAGCGGGAGATGGCGAACGACAGCAGCAGGACGTCGAGCGCCGTCATGCGCTCGTCCCGGCGGCCGATCGCCCCGCCGCTGACGTCGAGGACCCAGGTGCGGACCGCCCCGAGCTCCAGGGCCCGGTCTACGGGGACGGGGCTCGTGACGCCGCCGTCGACGTGCAGGCTGCCGCCGAGGCTCACCGGCGGGAACACGGCGGGCAGGCAGGCGCTGGCGGTCAGCACGGGGACGGGGTCGCCGGTGCTCCACCAGCAGGGCCGGCCGTCGAGCAGGTCGGTCGTGACGACGTGGCACGGGACGACGGTCTCGCCGAGGTCGCGCAGCGGCACCCAGCGCCGCACCAGGTCGCGCAGGGCGTCGGGCTCGTACAGGTGGTCGTCGCCCCGCACGACGTGCGTCGCCATGAGCCGCCGGTTGCCGCCGAACACGTGCTTGCGCTCGAGCCGGCCCCACACCTCGGCGAGCTGCTCGACCCGCGCCGCGCTCGGGTCCATGGCGAGGAACGCGGCGTTGAGCGCACCGACGGAGCAGCCGATGAGCAGGTCGGGGACGACGCCGGCCTCGAACAGGGCCCGCAGCGCGCCGACCTGGGCGGCGCCGAGGCTGCCGCCGCCGGACAGGACGACCGCCTCGCGCGGGCGACCGCCCGGCGCGCGACGGGAACGACGACGCAGGGACAGCAGCACGGCGACCTCCCGGAGGGCTCAGGAGGTCTGATCGGCCGCCCGACCGGATCCGTGAGGACTACCGCCCGAGCCGCAGGTCCTCGCGCCCCCGGAAGCGCTGCAGGAAGCGGTCGTAGGTCTTCTTGGACTCCTTCTCGCGGTAGGCGGGGTCGCTGTCGTGGTAGCCGCGGTGCCGGTCCTGCCGGGCCGGGACGTCGACGGCGACCAGCCGGCCGGCCCCCGCCTCCCGGACGAGGAAGCTCCACTCCATGTCGGCGTTGCGGTAGAACCGCGCCTTGGGCGGCAGCGGGACGGCCAGGGCGACGCTCCGGCGGACGGCGACCAGGTAGCCGAGCAGAGCCTCGACGTCGCCGGCAGGGGAGTCGGAGAAGCTGGTCCAGCCGTCGTCGACGGCGACCCCGCGCCAGCCCGCGGCCGCGACGCCGTCGTCCTCGAGCGCCGCGAGCAGCGGGGAGAGGGCGTCGCCCTCGAGCACCGTGCTGACGTCCATCTGCACGTGGACGCGCGCCACGTCGGCCCGCACCAGGGCCTGGCGCGCCTGCGACCAGCCCGCCGCCCGCTCGACGTGCAGCTCCTCCACCCGGCCGGGGTGCGCCTGGGCCAGCTCGTGGACGGCGGCCCCGGCGTCGCTGGCGTTGTCGAGCAGCACGACGACGACGTCGTCCGGGGCCTGCTCCAGGAGCGCCTCGACACAGGTGCGGACGTCGTCGGCGAAGCCCTCCACCAGCAGCGCGACCGTGCAGCGGCGGGCGTCCGGCGCGCCGCTGTGGTCGGGCAGCGCGTCCACGCTCGGCAGGACGTCGTAGGGCGGCCGCGGCGTCACGACGGGACCGTCGGGAGTGTCGCGCACGACCCAGCCCCGCGCCAGGGCCTCGTCGCGCAGGCGGTCGCTCTCGGCGAAGTCCTTGGCGGCGCGCGCCGCGGACCGGGCCTCGACGAGGGCGGTGATCTCAGCGGGGACAGGGGGGAGGTCGGTCACGCCCCGACGCTAGCCACTCCCGCGGCAGGTCACCCCAGCCGCACGACGGCGTTCGCCCGCGCCAGCACCTTCTGCTCCCCCGACGTCGCCGTGAGGACGACCCGGACCCGGCCGCCGTCGAGCAGCTCCTCGACGACGCCGCTGACGACCAGGGTGGCGCCGGCGTCGTCGTCGGGCACGACCACGGGACGGCTGAAGCGGACGCCGTAGGACTCGACCCGGCCGGGGTCGCCGGCCCAGTCGGTGACGACACGCGCGGCCTCGGCCATCGTGAGCATCCCGTGGGCGATGACGTCGGGCAGGCCGACCGCCTTGGCGATCCGCTCGTTCCAGTGGATGACGTTGCTGTCGCCGCTGGCGCCGGCGTAGAGCACCAGGGTGTGGCGGGTGACCGGGAACGTCTGCTCGGGCAGGGCGGTGCCCACCTGGACGTCGGCGAGGGCGGGCACGTCAGGCCTCCGTCTTCGGGGCGGCTGTGCCGCTGCTGACGATCGTGGTGGTCAGGGTCGCCACGGGCGCGCCGCCGGCGTCGGTCACCTCGGTGAGCAGCGTCATCGACTCGTTGCGGCCGACGTCCTTCACGTCCGCGACGGTGACCGTGCTGGACAGGACGTCACCGACGTGGACCGGCCGGTGCAGCGCGAAGTGCTGCTCGCCGTGGACGACGAGCGCGTAGTCCAGGCCCAGCCCGGGGTCGGCGATCGGGCCCTCGCCGCCGAACCGGTTGGTGAGCACGGTGAGGAACGTCGGCGGCGCGACGACGTCGGGGTGGCCGGCGGCCTGCGCGGCCTCCCGGTCGCGGTAGAGCGGGTTCGGGTCGCCGATCGCGTCGGCGAAGGAGCGGACGTGCTCCCGGCCGACCTCGTAGGGGGTCGAGGCGGGGTAGGCCCGCCCGACGAAGGCGCGGTCGATCGGCACGGGGACCTCCAGGGGACGGGTCCCCGGACCGTAGCCCGGACAGCACGAAGGCCCGCCCCCGGTGCGGGGAGCGGGCCTCGACGTGCGGCAGTGCGGAACGGCTGAGACACCGGGGGCCGGCGCCGCGACGGGGAGGCACGCCCACTCCTACGTCGCGGGGCACCACCCCGGTGCTCTGCCCGCTAGCGCGTCTCGCGGTGCGGCGTGTGCGTGCGGCAGTTGGGGCAGAACTTCTTGAGGTCGAGCCGGTCGGGGTCGTTGCGCCGGTTCTTCTTCGTGATGTAGTTGCGGTGCTTGCACTCCTGGCACGCCATGGTGATCTTCGGGCGGACGTCGGTGGCGGCCATGACTGCTTCTCCAGAGGTGGGGTGCGGCGAGCGCTGCTCTTCAGCAGGCACGGGGAGCCTACCCGAGCCGGGAGGCGCGCCGGACGCGGCTGTGGTGCGGGGGATCCGGTGTAGCGATGACCGGACTTGAACCGGTGACACAGCGATTATGAGTCGCTTGCTCTGCCAGCTGAGCTACACCGCCAGGGTCGTGCAGGTCGTGCCGTGGTGCAGGTGGTGCGAGGACGCCGCG
>JAOPWW010000187.1 GCA_025965495.1 Frankiales bacterium | reverse complement strand
ACGTTCTGCGGGATCTCGGTGACGAGCAGCTCGTCGGCGGTCTTGCTCAGGATGCGGGCGACGTCGAGGCCGACGTTGCCGGCGCCGATGACCGCGATGCTCTCGGCCTCGAGCGGCCAGGTGCGCGGGACGTCGGGGTGGCCGTCGAACCAGGAGACGAAGTCGGCGCCGCCGTAGCTGCCGGGCAGGTCGATGCCCGGGATGTCGAGCGCCCGGTCCTTCTCGGCGCCGGTCGTGAACACGACGGCGTCGTAGTGCCGCTGGAGGTCCTCGAGCTTGACGTCGACGCCGTACTCGACGTTGCCGAGCAGGCGCACGCCGGGCTTGGACAGCACCTGGCGCAGCGCCTTGACGATCCCCTTGATCCGCGGGTGGTCGGGCGCCACGCCGTAGCGGATCAGCCCGTAGGGCGCCGGGAGCTTCTCGAACAGGTCGACGTCGACGGGCGTGCCGGACTTGTGCAGCACGTCGATGACGTAGATCCCGGCGGGGCCGGCGCCGACGACGGCGACGCGGAGCGGACGGTCTGCTGTGGGTGCGGCCACCGGAGCTGCCTCGGCTTCGTGTCGGGGGTCGGGGAGGGTCGTTCAGTCGCACAACAGTGTCCCGGCGGGGAGGCTTCCCGGCCAGGCCAGGATGGGCGTGTGCCCGACCTCACAGACGCCCCTCCCGTGCCCGCCCCCGACGGCCTGCCCGTCCTGGCCTTCACCGACCAGACCGCCCTCGAGCAGTGGCTCGAGGAGAACGGGGAGTCCGCCCGCGGCCTGTGGGTCCGGCTGGCCAAGAAGGGCAGC
Source organism: Frankiales bacterium (assembly GCA_025965495.1). Classification (GTDB taxonomy): domain Bacteria; phylum Actinomycetota; class Actinomycetes; order Mycobacteriales; family SCTD01; genus RYN-122. The sequence goes on along the minus strand of JAOPWW010000187.1, from coordinate 2,327 downwards.
GGCGTGCCGTCCGTCGACTACCCGGGCCTGGTGGAGGCGGTCCTGTGCTTCGGCTGGATCGACAGCCAGAAGGGCTCCGACACCGGGCCCTGGTACCGCCAGCGGATCACCCCGCGCCGGCCGACCTCGCCGTGGTCGCAGGTCAACAGGGAGGCCGTGCAGCGCCTCCAGGAGCAGGGGCGGCTGCGCCCGGGCGGGCTGCGCGAGGTCGAGCGGGCGAAGGAGGACGGCCGCTGGGAGCGGGCGTACGCGCCGGCGTCCACCGCGCAGGTCCCGGACGACCTGCGGGCCGCCCTGGACGCGGTGCCCGCGGCGGCCGCCGCCTTCGCGGGCCTCAGCGGCACGAACCGCTTCGCGGTGCTGCACCGGGTGACGACCGCCAAGCGGGTCGCCACCCGGGAGCGGCGGATCGAGGAGTTCGTGCAGATGCTCGCCGAGGGCCGGACGCCCTACCCGCAGGGCGGGGCGGAGCGGCCGGCCTCCTCCTAGGCGAACGGCGTGACGACCGCCTGCAGCGGGGTCACGACGTTGGGTGCGTACTGGGCGATCACGTTCGCGGGCGCCTCCAGCGGGACGCTGTAGCGCCACTGCTGCCCGTCGATCTCGGTCACCGGCACCCCGAGGGTGGCGTTGTCGCTGTCGTGGGTGGCCAGGAAGTGGATGCCGTGGCTGGCGTACGCCCCCTGCTTGTCCGTGCAGGCCAGGGACGCGTAGGGCTTGCCGGCGAGCGCGGCGTAGCCCTGCTGGACCCGCGGGTCGGTCGAGGCCTCGCCCGGGTAGGGCCGCTGCACGGGGTCGTCGCCGGTGCCGTCGTCCAGGCAGGCGTCGTCCCGGTAGTAGGGCACGGCGCTGGCGTTGACGGCCGAGGTCGCCCCCTTGAACTCGAACACGTAGACCAGCGAGCCGTTGCTGCCGGTGCCGGCGACCTGCTCGGGCCGGTCGACCGCGCTGGGGAGGTCGAAGGTCGGGTCGGGAGCGTCGAGGTAGGCGGGCGAGCCCGTCACGGGGAGCGCGTCGATGCTGCCGGTGTCGTCGTTGCGGCCGTCGATCGGGACGCCCTCGGGGTGCAGCAGGTTGTAGTAGGTGCCGACGCTGCCGCGGTTGTAGTCCCAGGACGTGTAGAGGCCGTCGCTCGGGATCGGGTGGACGCGTACGCGGTAGCGGTACACGTCGGCGCCGGCGTAGTAGGTCTCGGTCTTGGTGACGTTGGTGCCGGAGTCGGCGCCCCAGACCTCGCGGATCGACCGGACCGGGCCGGACCGCCAGCCGAGCAGGCTCGCGTTGGCCTCCCAGTTGACCTGCTCGTCCTCGAAGCCGACGACGCTGATGCTCGAGTCGGGGCTCTGCTGGAAGGCTCGGCCCTTCCAGCGGTCGACGAGGTCGGCGCCGTACTGCCCGCGGCCCGTGCCCCGGCCGAGCGCGCCGGGCTTGCGGACCTCGAGCTCGCGGACCATCCAGCGCCCGGTCGCGCGGAGGCGGTAGGCCGGCGTCGTCACGGTCATGGCGTCGCTCGGGAAGCGGTCGGTGCTCTGCCGCACGACGACGTCGTTCCCGGCGGCGTCCTTCCCGCAGACCGGACCGGGAAGGTTCGCGCCGTAGCCGGTGTTGCTGGTCCCGAGCTTCTGCGGGTCGCTGTCGGCGAAGCTGCCGCGGTCGATCCAGCGGTCGGCGTCGGCGTCGCGCTGCATCTGCACGGGGCTGGTGGCCGCGGTGAACGACGAGCCGCCCGCCTTGCGGAACAGGTAGAGGTACCGGGTGCCGGCCGGGTCGAGCGGGTCGGCGACGGCCACCGTCTGCCCGTCGCTCGCGCCCTTCGGCGCCGCCGTACCGGGCGGCGCCATGACCCCGGCGTCCCCGGCCTGCAGGGCGACCTCGTCGTCGTCGTCGAGACCGGCGACCGGGTCGGCCATCGCGTGCGTGTAGTCCTGCTCGGTCTCCTGCGGACCGGGTGTGTAGATCCCGGCCTTCTTCGCCGTCGCGATGTCGGCGGCCAGCGTCGCCGGGTCGGCGTAGCGGGCCTCGCAGGTGCCGAAGACCTTCTTCCAGGCCTCCTCCCCGGTGCTGTGGCGGTCGGGCGCCCAGGCGTAGGTGAGCTCCTGGTCGGTGCCGCTGAAGAAGCCGAAGTCGCTGCGGGCGTTGGCCAGGAAGTAGGGGAAGCGCTCGTCGACCTGGACGGGCACCTCACGCCACCGCGAGCCGGTCCAGCTGTAGGCGGCGACCTGGTCCACCGGCGCCCCTGTCCTCACCACCGGCAGGATCCGGCCGTTGTGGGCGGAGCGGACGCCGAAGCCGCCTGGCAGCTGCGAGCTGTAGGTGGAGGTGACGCC
>JAOPWW010000155.1 GCA_025965495.1 Frankiales bacterium | reverse complement strand
CGCGTCAGAAGCCGGTGCACGCCCCCGACTGGTCGAAGTGACCCGGCGTCGTCGGGAACGCGCTGCCGGCACCGTGGGCCTGGTTGTCGGACGTGTAGACCAGGGCCAGCTCCTCGTAGGCCGAGGTCCCCGCCTGGCCGACGTCGGCCGTCGCCTGACTGCTGCCGGGCCGACCCGCGCCGAGGCCGGTGGCCCACACCTGCAGGAAGTCCTGCAGGGAGGGCGCGTGGAGGCGCACGTCGTTGAAGCCGCCGTAGGCCGCGTTGCAGTGGCTGTACAGGTCGTAGGCGCCGGACCAGTCGATCAGGCGGTCGCCCGGGTTCGGGCCGTTCGCCGACTGGTCGCCCTGCAGGACGTCGCGGTCCCACCCGCCGTAGACCCAGTCGATCCCCTGGTGGTGCTGGTTGTCGGCCCGGGTCTGGGGGTCGCCCGTGTCGTTCGCCATGTCGGTCATGACGAACCAGCTGCACGGGTCGGTGGTCCCGTCGGCCGTCGAGGTCTGCACGGTCGAGGTGCTGCACGTGCCAGGGGTGGACCCGCTGCCGAAGGTGCCCCGAGGGCGCCAGTCGAGGACGTCCTCGCCCTTGCCGCCGGCGAGGTGGTCGACCCACTCGCCGTTGGCGCCGGGGTCGGCGAGGCAGGCGGCGTCGGTCGGTGCGCACGGACGGCCCAGACCGCCCCAGAGGGCGTCCTTGCCGCCGTCGCCGAAGACCGCGTCCCCACCGGTGTCGCCGTTGAGCAGGTCGTCACCGGCGCCGCCGTGCACGACGTCGTTCCCGTCGCCGCCACGGATCCGGTCCACGCCGCCGTACGCGATCCCGTCGAGCGGCATCTTGGCCGCCGTGGTCGCCACCAGGTCCGCACCCTTCACGTCGTGCAGCAGGTCGGTCTCGCGGCTGACCGTGCCGGCCCGCCGCGAGGTGTAGGTGACCGCCGGGGGCATGGACAGGGTCGTGGAGCGGGAGCGTGACCCGTCCTCGTACCGGTCCTGCACGCCGCCACGGTCACCGACCAGGGCGTCGTCCCCGCCCTCGCCCCAGATCGTGTCGTCGCCGAGCTCGCCGTAGGCGTCGTCGTCGCCGGCGCCGCCCCAGATCGAGTCCTTGCCGTCCTGGCCGTAGAGCAGGTCCTGGCCGTCACCGCCGTAGACCTTGTCGTCGCCCCAGGCACCGTCCGCCTCGCAGGTCCGGACCGTCGTGCCCGACGTCGGGCAGAAGCGGGTGGAGTCCGCACCGCCACCGGGGACGCGGACCTTGGCGCTGCCGGTCCGTCCCTTGCCGTAGCGCCTCGTGTTGACGGTCTCCGTCGCACCGTCCTTGGTGACGACGAGGTCGCGGGCCACGGCGCCGTCGTCGCCGAGGACGACGTCGTCGCTGCCGTCACCGTCGAGGGTGTCGCTCCCGTCGCGGTAGCCCGAGAGGGCCCAGCCGCCGAGCAGGTCGTCCTGGCCCGCGACGGCTGCCGCGGTGTCGACCGTGGGGGTCGCCCAGGCGGCGCCCGCCGACGGGGACAGGAGCTGGGCCGCCGTCAGCGCCACGTCGCCGTGGACCACGTCGGCGCCGCCGTCGCCCTCGACGTAGTCGTCCTGCCCGCCGCCGCTGACGGCGTCGTCGCCGTCCTGGCCCAGGAGCAGGTCGACGCCGTCCTGGCCCGACAGCGCGTCGGGACCGGAGTGGCCCGCGACCGCGACGGCGGGGACCGGACCGGCGAGGTCGTAGAGCGTGATCCCGCGACCCGGGACGAGCGCGGCCTGCGCGGCGTCGACCCGGTTCGTGCGCCAGTCGCGGGAGCTCGTGCTCCGCGTGACGAGCCCGTTGTCGCCCAGCTCCAGGTCCGAGCCGGGCCCGCCGCGCACCTCGTCGGCGCTGTCCGGCTGACCGCTGCCCGCGAGGAGGCCGGCCGAGGACGAGCCGCCGACGAGGTCGTCGTCGCCGTCGGCGCCGAGCACGAGGTCGCTGCCCTGGCCGCCCTCGGCGTAGTCCGCGCCGGCACCGCCGTCCGCCCGGTCGTCGCCACCCTGCCCCAGCAGGACGTCCGTGGCGTCACCGCCGGTGAGCGTGTCCGCTCCGGACGTGCCGGACGCCGGCTTCTCCCCGAGGTCGTAGGGGGTGATGGACCGGCCCGACGCGAGCCGGCCCGCCGACAGCGGGCTCTCCGGCCGCGCGGATGCAGCCACGGTCGTCCCTCCGACGAGGTCGGCCGTGAGGGTGCTCAGCATCGTGGTGGTCGCGGACCCGGAGCGGGTCACTCGGCCGTCGTCGCCGAGCACGACGTCCTGGCCGTCGTCGCCGAACAGGGTGTCCCTGACGTCGGGCTGGCCGGTGGTGGAGGCCGCGGCGCCGAGCGGGTCGGAGGAACCGCCGACGACGTCGTCGTCGCCGGCGTCGCCGTGGACCGTGTCCACGTCCGGGCCCCCCTCGCCGTAGTCGGCGCCGTCACCGAGGGAGATGTCGTCGGCGCCGCGCTGGCCGAAGACGACGTCGGTGCCGGCGTCGCCGCTGATCTGGTCACCGCCGGACACCACAGCCGGGTCGGGAGTGGCGTCGGCGGACTCGTCCGCGAGGTCGACCGCACGCGCCTTCATGCCACGGCCCTCGAGGGCGGGGTGGCTCGGGACGACGCCGCGGGTGATGACCGCGTCGTCGCCGGCCACGACGTCCTGCCCGGCGCCGCCCGACAGGACGTCGCGGGCGTCCGGGCGCCCCGGCTCCGAGCCGCTGAACGTCCCGTCCGCGAGCTGGGAGGACCCGCCGACCAGGTCGTCGTCGTCGGCCTCGCCGGACATCGTGTCCGTACCCGGGCCGCCCTCCAGCGCGTCGTCGCCCTTGCCGCCGAGGACGGTGTCGCCCTCGAGGCCGCCGTAGGCGCGGTCCGCACCGTCGCCGCCGACGATCCGGTCGGCCCCTCCGAGGTCGGGGTCGCTCGAGCCGAGGTCGGTCGGGTACGGAGCGCTCGTCGCGACGTCGCTGGTGGCGTCGTCACCGACGAGGACGTCGCCACCCTCGTCACCCAGCAGGACGTCCCCGTCGTCGGCCGCGCTGGCCGTGCCGGCGGCGGTGCCGGCGGCCGAGGTGCCGCCCAGCAGGACGTCGTCCTGCGACCCGCCGTCGGCCCGGTCGAGGCCCTCGTTGCCCTGGACGCGGTCGTTCCCAGCACCGCCGTACAGGGTGTCGTCGCCCGTGTTGCCGTAGACCTGGTCGTCCCCGGCCTCGCCGTAGCCCTGGTCGTCGCCGCTGCCACCCTGGACGAGGTCGGTGCCCTCGCCGCCGTACAGGTGGTCCGAGCCACGCCCGCCGCAGACGCGGTCAGCGTTCCCCGCGCCGTAGGCGTAGTCGTCGCCGCCGCCGGCGCTGACCACGTCGACGCCGTTGCCGCCCAGGATCAGGTCGGCACCGTCGTCCGCGACCACGGTCTCCCCGGGCTGCGCGCTGACCGGGGAGCTCTGGACGTCACAGGTGTCGGCGGTGGTGTCGCCGTAGACGTCGGCGTCGCCGTCGCTGCCGTAGATGCGGTCGCTGCCCGTGCCGCCGACCAGCAGCTTGGGGCTGGCGCCGGAGCCCGGGAGCGCGACGACGTCGCGCGCAGAGCCCAGCACGTCGGTGGTCGAGCCGGGAGCCCCGACCGTCGCCGGGGAGGCCACGACGTAGTCGTCGCCCGGTCCGCCGAACAGGTGGTCGTGGCCGAGCCCGCCCGTGAGGACGTCGTCGGCGCCGCCGCCGTACAGGGTCGCCGTCTGCTCAGCCGTCGAGTGGACGGTGACGACGTCGATGCCGTTCGAGCCGTGGACCGTGTCCGAGCCCGAACCGGTGTCGACGACGTTGCTGGCGGTGGCGGCGTCGCCGGAGCCGGTGCCGGTCTGGCCGGTCTCCGCCTTGTCCCCTGTGTACAGGGTGTCGGCCGCCGAGCCGCTCTTGAGCGAGTCGGAGCCTGCCCCGCCGACGAGGACGGACGGGAGCGCGCGGTACAGCGCCTCGGCGCTCGTGCCCGCGATGGCCGTGGAGTCCGCCAGAGGGCTGTCGTTGGCGGTGCCGAGGGTGTCGTCCCCACCACCACCGGACAGGACCGACGTCCCGAGGCCGGCTGCGATCTGGTCCGCGCCGGAGCCGTCCGGGGCGGCCTTGAAGAAGAGGTCGTCGGCCTGGTCGGCCACCGTGCTCGGGTCGAAGGCACCGGTCAGGGTCGTGGTGCCCTCCTTCGCCGGGGCGAGGTGGACCGTCGGGCTGGTCGCAGCACCGACGACCAGGGAGCCGTCGCCCGAGACCTTGTCGGCGCCGTTGCCGACGGTGAGGACGTCCGCACCGGGCCCTCCGGCCACGTGGGCGTGGACGGCGTCGGCAGCCTGTGCGAGGTCGGTCCGGTCGAGCGTGGTCACGCTGTCGTTGCCGGCGCCGGAGTCGACCCAGGAGTCGCCCTCGCCGGTCCGGACGACGTCGTCGCCCTTGCCGGTGAAGACCACGGCCTTCTTCGTGAAGGCGCCCGGGACCGCGTCGGCCGTCGGGGCCGAGCCTCCGGTGAAGCTGACGTTGAGCTTGCCGGCGTAGTCCCGGCCGTCCAGGACGACGGTGTCGATGGGCGCGGCCGTGGTGTCGGGGAAGGACTCGGTGAGTCCCAGCCCGCGGACCTCGACCGCGGCCTCGTGGTGCGTCCCGTCCTCGTCGTCGTAGGCGGGGACCTGCCGGACCACCCAGGTCTCGTCCTTGCCCCCGGAGGCCCAGGCCTTGTTCCCGCGCGGGCCCTCACCGCCGTGCTTGCCGGCGAACACGTACAGGACCTTGTCCGCCGTGCCTCCCAGGCGCGGCGGCGGCGGTGTGCAGTCGGGCTTGAGGCTGAAGTCGAGCAGCGTGATGTCCACCAGCGTGAAGTCGAAGTCGACGGCGAACGGGCTGACGCCGATGACCACGAACACCTTCACGTAGAGCGACAGCTGTCCCCCGACGTTGAACAGGCAGAGGGGGTTCTGCGCCACGGCGCCCGCGAACTCGAACAGGCGGAACTTGCCGTCGTTGTTCGGGTCGTTCCAGTAGAAGCCGACGGTGAGCTTGATGCCGCCGAGGACGCCCACCTCCAGCACGCCGAGCGACACGGACGCGCCGGCCTCGAGGTAGCCGGTGAACTGCACGACCGGGATCGGGGCGCCGTTCGCGTCGACGGTCTTGAAGTACAGGCTGTCGAGCACCTGGGCGCCGTCACCGGTCTCGATCGCGCGGCGGATGCCGTAGGTGTCGAAGCCGGCGGCCACCCGCAGGGTCACGGAGGCGCCCCCGCCGATGACCATCATCACGGGCGGCGGGGCGTAGATCGGGCCGAAGGACTTCTGGAACTGGAAGCCCAGGGTGAGCGGCCCGCTGTCGAACTCCACCAGCGGGACGTCACCGCCGGAGATGAGGCCGAACAGCAGGGTCGGGTCCTCCATCACCGGGATCGAGAGCCCGGCCGCGAGCCCCGCCTTGAGGGCGGCGGCCTTGGACACCTTGGCCGGGTCGGCGAGCTGGTGGGAGGTGTCCTTGGCGGCGAGGTCAGCCCCGGCGGTCTTGATCGGCAGGTTGGTCGTCGGGGACGGGTCGATCATCGCCTTCGCGTTGCCGGCCGTCGCGTTGGTGGTCGCGGCACGGTCGGCGAGCAGGTTGAAGCTGCCGATCTCGACCCCGCAGGCCGCGAGCGCCTCGGGGGTGACCGTGGGGCACTTCACTCCGGCCAGCAGCTGCTTCACCGTCTTGATGGCGTTGAGGAACGGTGTGATCTTCGCTCCGCCCGGCAGCGTGTTGAAGGTCTCGCCGAGCGAGGCGATGGTGACGGCCTTGCCGCCCGCGGCCTTGGACAGGTCCGAGATCACCGGGAGCGGCGTGAAGATCGTGTCCAGGATCGGCTGCAGCGGCTTGGTCGCGTCGACGATCTGCCTCAGGTACGGCCCGAGCGCGTCGCCGAAGAACTTCCCGGCGTTCAGCGTCACGTGGTTGAACTGGATGACCAGCTTCGTGGTGTCCTTCGCCGGCAGCGGAGGCGTCGTGGGGGGCGTGGTCGGTGTCGGCGGCGTGGTGGGCGTGCTGCCGCCCGTGGCCGCGCCCCAGCTCCAGGTGAGCAGGAAGTCGGTGCCGATGCCCGGAAGGGCCGCGGCGGCCGTGGCCTCGAGGTGCCAGTCGATGGTGACCTTCGCGTCGAGGCTGACGGTGATGGCGTCCGCCACCTTCAGGCGCGACATCTCGGTCAGCGTGAGGTCGGTGTCCTTGTCCGTCTTCGAGTCCTGGATGTCGATGCCGAAGTGGCCGACGAACTCGGGCGTGGTGCCCTTCTTCTCGACGTCGACGTCGATGATCGCCAGCTGCGCCTGGAGGTCGGGACCGGCAGCCTGGTCGAGCTTCACGGACGCGCCGACCTCGAACTCGTCCTTGTTCGCCGTGTCGATGTAGAAGCCGCGGGTGCGGCTCAGGCCGAGCTTGACGTCGAGGGCCCAGCCCACCGTGGCGCTGACCGAGCCCGAGTCGCCGGTCTTGAGCGACAGGCCCGGCAGGCCGAGGTCGACGGGCAGCTTGCCGCCGAAGCAGTTCCCGAGGGTCTTGCTGTCGACGCAGCCGTTCTTGCTGATGTCCCCACGCCCGAGGTGCAGTGCGAGCGTCACGCCCTCGATGTCGGTGATCGAGGCGTTCTCGGCACAGGCCACCCCGGGCATCCGGTAGGCCTTGGTCGGGACGGCCGGAGCAGCGGTCGTCGTCGCCGCGCTGTCCACGTAGGTGAGCGTGGCCGTGGCGCCGGTGGGGACCGTGCCGACGGTGCCGAAGGCGGAGAGCGTCGCCCCGGCCGCCGCGCCCTTGGTGGCGCGGAGCACCTTGTAGCTGCTCACGCCGGGGAGCTTGGCGAAGGTGACCGTGTTCGTCTTGCCGGTGGGGTTCGCGGCTGTGGGAGCGACCAGGGTCGCTGCGTTGGTCACCGTGCTCGTGGCGGACGGGACGGAGAAGTGCTCGACCGGCGTCGCCGGCTTGGTGTCCTTGTAGACGGACACGACCTCGTAGACGTACGTCGTCTTGTCCGTGGTGGCTGCCCCCTTCGCGACCACGCCGGGGGCGGGGGGCGGCTCGAGGGTGCTGTTGCAGGTGAAGTCGACGGTGATCCCCGTGATGCCGAGCTTGGCCTGCAGCGTGGTGGTGAGGTACGTCCGGGCACCGCCCACGGTGTCGATGGCGGGGTACGCCGCCATGAACGCGTCGAGCTTGGTGCGGGTGTCCCCGAGGAAGTCGGCACCGGCCTGGAGGTCTCTGCCGATGATCGGCATCTCACCGTTGTTCGACGCGGTGCGCAGGGACGCCTCGGCGTAGAAGAGGTACTGCTCCAGTCCCTCGGACAGGGTGTTGAACTTGAACGGGGTGCCGTCGAGGAGGTTCTGCAGCCCGAGGGGCAGGACCACCGTGGTGTGCGCGGCGCCGAGCGCTGCCAGCAGGTCGTCGCCGGTCCCCAGCGTGCTGGTCACCGTGAGGGGGCCGCCGGACGCCAGGGACTTGCTGACGTAGACCGGGAACTTCGCGCACACGATCTCGGTGAGCGCGCAGGCGCCGCCGTTGCTGACGGTGACGCCGAAGCCGCCGGTGAAGAAGTCCTTGATCGAGGGGGTCGCGCCGGTCGCCGTGCCCGCGGCGTGGATGCCGAAGCCGGCGCTGAAGCTGCCCGGGTCGGCGGTCGTCCCCAGGTCGACGCTGATCGGGCCCAGGTTCGCACCGAGGTGCGCACCCTTCGCCGCGACCTTGACCGTGAAGTCGACGCCGGAGTCCTTCTTGACGATCTTCGTGCTCTCCAGCGGGGTGAGCATCGCGGCGGCGGTGAGCGGCAGCAGGAGGCTCAGCTTCACCGAGCCGGTCGCGTCGAGGCTCAGCTCCCCGCCGCCGCTGGCGCCGACCAGCTGCGAGTCGCCGAACTCGAGGCTGACCGGGTGCGAGACCCGGTAGGCGCGCTCCCAGCCGAGGTCCAGCCGCAGCTGCGGCCCGGCGGCGCCCCCCACGAGGCCCACGTCGATGGTCGAGCCGTTGCCGAGGGAGGCCTGCGCCATCGCGACGGCCTCCTGGAGCGTCGCGGGCGTGAGGGCCTGCAGGACGTGCACGGCGCCGAGCAGCTCGTTCTCGACGAGGTACGGGGTGTCGGTGTCCGGCACGGGCGTGATCTGCGGCGCGAGGACCAGCGAGGCGGAGGTCGTGCCCCCGGAGACCGGGCTCCCGACACCCACGACCGTCGCGACCGTCGACCCGACGACGACGCGGCGGCCGAGGAAGGTCTGGCCGAACCTGCCCTTGGGGTCGGGGTCGGTGAGCGTGGTCGTGGCGGGCGAGCCCGCGACGGCCGGGACGGCGGCGGCGGTCGTCGTCGCGGGGACCTCGGGCTTGTCGGCGACCCTGGCCTGCTGCGTGTAGGTCACGCCCTGCGCACCACTGGCACCTGCACCGAGCAGCTGGCCCACCGACGAGCCGACGAACGGGATGGGGGTGTCGAGGCCGCCACCGGTCATGGTCGTGAGGTCGGCGCCGGCTGCCTCGAAGGCCGCCTGGACCCCGCCAAACAGGGACGTGGGGTTGTTCGGCTCGAAGTCGAGCGCCTTTAGAAGGTCCGCGCGAGCCGGCTCGTCCGCCGTCACGGTGACCTTCGACAGGTCGCCGCCGGCCAGACCGGCGACGGTGCCGGTGAGCGTGACCCTCGTGCTGTTGCTGTTCGGTGCGAAGGCGTTGGGCGCGCCGTCGACGCTGATGTCGAGAGCCGCACTGACGGAGCCGGCGAGCTTCTGCGAGAAGACGGTGGGAGCCGCGGTGGCCGTCGCCGCCGCCTGCTGGCGCACCTGCTCGACGAAGGCCGGGACGGGCAGGTCGCCGCTGTCCAGGAGCGTCAGCGTCTGCAGGTGCCCCGTCGTGGGGCGCTTCATCGTGACCGTCCCGCCGACCGTGAGGGCGAGGAAGCCGCTGGTGGTGTTGATCTGCACCGGCGAGGTGACGTCGGCGTCGGCGACGAGCACGTCGACGTCCTTCGCCTGCCGGAGCAGGACGCGGTCGCTGGCCAGCGGGAGCGAGGTGATGACGCGTCCGAGGCCGCTCGCGTCGACCTGCTTGAACGGGCACGCGGCCTCCTTGACCGGGTCCGGGTCGCAGTCCTTCTTCGACAGGTCACCCGCGAAGGTCAGCGGTGCGCGCAGGTCCAGCGCCATCGGGAGCGTGAGCGTCACGGCGGGCGTCACGGTCGCCGTCGACAGGTCGGCGTTCGCCACGCCGATCCCGGTCGCGGCCGCGAGAGCGCTCGCGAGCTCCGGCGCGCCCGTCTTCGGGTCCGCCGCCTCGACCGAGAAGCGCGTCCCCTTCGCCGGCACACCTGCAGACCAGCCGTCAGCGGTGAGCAGCAGCTTCCCGCTGCCTGTCACTTCCTGGACCGTGCCGTAGGAGAGGCCGGCCGTGACCTTGCGGCCGGCGAGCGCGGCCGCGCCCCCGTCCTTCGTGAAGTCGACGCCCGAGGCGGTCAGTTGCCGGGTGGCCTCCGTGTACGCGGTGATCGTGCCGGTGGTCTCGGCGCCGAGGACGTTGAGCTCGAGGTCCTTCACGCCGCCGCGCGTCGTCGTGACGGTGAAGCCGACCTTCTTGCTTCCGGCGTCGTAGGCGGCTCCCGGAGCCACGGCGATCGTCCAGCCGGTGTCGAAGCTCGCACCGTCCAACGCCTTGAGCATGTCCTGCAGGGACGCGAACGAGGGCTGCCCGGGGGTGTCGTCGTCGGGGTCGGCGTCCGGGACCTCCTTGGCGAGGAACGCCTTGATGCCGCCGACGGCGTCGACGGCGTTGCCGATCGTCCCGCGCATCAGCGGCAGCTGGCCGTCCTGCGCGTCCTGCATGCCGAGCACCGCGGACGCCGCCTGCGACAGCGCCGCCGCGAGGTCGCGCGGAGTCATGCTCAGGAACGGCTTCGCCGCGACGGGCACGTCTGACGAGACCTTCGGGGCCTCGAAGGTCCCACCGTCGGTCGGAGCGGACGACACGTGGACCGTCGCCCCTACCGACGGCAGGCCGGCGACCAGCGTGCTCGCACGCGGCTTCGCGACCAGGGACGCGGTCAGCGTCCCCGTGCGGACCGCCGTCACCAGCCCCGCGCCGGCGCCGTCCGCAGCCAGCTCACCGTCGTCGGGAGTCGCCGTGGCGGGGTCGTCGAAGGCGAGGGAACCGGCGGGGTCGTCGTCCGGGTTGGCCCAGGTCGTGGTGACGGTGCTGCTCAGGCGGTAGTCGTCGGCAGTGGCGTCGCCGACGACCTGCACCCCGAGGATGCCGAGGCCGGCATCGATCGTGGTGGAGGCAGGCAGGTCACCGGTGGTCGTGATCGACAGCGAGGGGTGGGTCAGGCTGGCCTGGCCGTCCGCAGCCGAGTACACGAACGTGAACGAGCCCTTCAGCGTGCCCGTGACGGTGATCCCCTTGCCGCTGGACAGGCTGAGCGTGCCCTCCGGGTCGCGGATGTCCAGGCCCGCCTCCGACACCACCTGCCGCGTGTAGTCGAGCGTCAGCGCCTGGCCGTCGAGGCGGGCGTCGAAGGTCCAGGTCTTGTCGCCCGCGCCGTCGAGGTAGCCCTTGAGGTCGGACAGGTCCTTCTGCAGCCCGACGTCGGCCAGCGGGCCCCCCGTCGCGAGCGCGCTGGAGAAGGCCGTCTTGAGGTCGACCGACTCGGCCGCGGTCCTCGCGAGGGTCGGCAGCTGCTGGGAGACCGCGGAGCTCGAGGCCGTCTGCGGCAGGACGTCGGTCGACAGCCGCCTCAGCAGGTCCGTCACGGCGGCGCTGGCCGCGTCCTGGCCGGTGTCGGCCTGCGCGGGTGCGGCCGCCGTCGCTCCGTAGGCGACGAGCACCGCCGTCGTGACGAGGGTGGCGAGGACGGACTTCACTGCTGACGGCACGTGTGTTCCTCAGTGCTGACGGTCGCGCCGCGTCCGCCGGGTCAGGGGGGCTGCAGTCGGTGCCGTGTCGCTGCGCCCTCGAGCGAGGGGCGACGTCGTTCCGCGCACCAGGTCACGTCGACCTGCCAGGCGAGGACGAGTCACCCACTCCCGCCATGCCGGGCACATCGGCACTTCGGACCATCTCGGAGTAGCACCTCGGCGCCGGGCGGCCTGAACTCTCACGGCCCGTGTGCGGACGACTACACACTGCTTCGATCGAGGCCCTGGGGCCGCCGCAGAGCGCCAGCCGCCACCGGGTGACCGCCCGGCGGGGCGAACTACACGTTGAAGCGGAACTCGACGACGTCGCCGTCCTGCATCACGTAGTCCTTGCCCTCCATGCGGGCCTTGCCGGCCGCCCGGGCCGCCACGACCGAGCCGGCCGCCACGAGGTCCTCGAAGCCGATGACCTCGGCCTTGATGAAGCCCCGCTCGAAGTCCGTGTGGATCACGCCGGCCGCCTGCGGCGCGGTCGCGCCCTTCTTGATCGTCCAGGCCCGGGACTCCTTGGGACCGGCCGTCAGGTAGGTCTGCAGCCCCAGGGTGTCGAAGCCGATGCGGGCGAGCTGGTGCAGCCCGGACTCCTGCTGGCCCATCGACTGCAGCATCTCGAGCGCCTCGTCGTCGCTCATCTCGATGAGCTCGGACTCGACCTTGGCCGACAGGAACACCGCCTCGGCCGGTGCGACCAGCTCCGAGAGCGAGGCCTTGAAGGCGTCGTCGGACAGGGAGTCCTCGTCGAGGTTGAACACGTACAGGAACGGCTTGGCGGTCAGCAGGTGCAGCTCGCGCAGGGGGGCGGGGTCCAGGCCGGCACCGAACACGGTCTGCCCGCCGTCGAGGACCCGCTGGGCCTCCTTGACGGCCTCGAGAACGAGGGCGTTCTCCTTCTTGAGCCGCAGCTCCGTCTCGAGCCGGGGGAGCGCCTTCTCGATCGTCTGCAGGTCAGCCAGGATCAGCTCGGTGTTGATCGTCTCCAGGTCGTCCTTGGGCGAGACCCGCCCGTCGACGTGCACGACGTCGACGTCGGTGAACGCCCGGATGACCTGGCACACGGCGTCGCTGTCGCGGATGTTGGCGAGGAACTTGTTGCCGAGGCCCTCGCCCTCGCTCGCGCCCTTGACGATGCCGGCGATGTCCACGAAGTCGACGGTGGCCGGGACCGTCTTCTCGCTCTTGAACACCTCGGCGAGCGTGCCGAGCCGCTCGTCCGGGACGCCGACCACGCCGACGTTCGGCTCGATGGTGGCGAAGGGGTAGTTGGCCGCGAGGACGTCGTTCTTGGTCAGCGCGTTGAACAGGGTGCTCTTGCCGACGTTGGGCAGGCCGACGATCCCGATGCTGAGGCTCACCCCCCAGAGGCTACTGAGGGGCCGGGCCTACGCGGGGGCCGAGCCCCGCTCGTGCGAGAGCCGCATGGGCACCAGCTCCACCGTGGCGTGCCCCTCGGCGATCCAGGGGTCGCGCTCGCACAGCGACCGGGCCTCGCGCCGCTCGAGGCCGTCCAGGACAGCGAACTCGGTGCCGTCGTCGACCAGGACCCCCGCGGCGACGCAGACGCCGGTGCGGGTGAGGTGGTCGAGCCACTGGCCGTGCTGGTGCAGGGCCACCCGCTCCGCGGCGCGGGGCGTCGTCGACCACTCGGGCCGGGCCGGCCGGTACAGCGCGTACCAGGTGGTGACGCCGTCGGGCGCGTGCGAGATGCGGACGCCGCTCACGTGCTGCTCTCCGGCGACGACGTGGCCGCCCGGGCGACGACGGCGGCTGCGCTGGCCCCGGCCTCCGGGTGGTCGGCCAGCAGCAGCCGGGCGAGCTCGGGCGCGTCCCTCACGCCGTCCGCGACGTGCAGCAGGGCCTCCCCGGCGAGCAGCCGCGCGGTCTCGGGCGGCAGGCCCGGGTCGGCCCGCTGGGCCTGCGCGGCGACGGCGTCCAGGGCGTTCTCGGTGAGGTCCGACACGCGACCCGACTCTAGAGCCCGCGGCGACGACGGCGGTACGGTCGCCGCCGTGACTGACCGCTCCTCCCCCGGCGTGCCCGCGGTCGGCGCTGTCGTCCTGGCGCTCGGGCTGGGCCTCGCCGGCGGCCTGTTCGACGTCCTGACCGGCCCCGGCCTGCGCGTCGTCTTCGCCGTCTGCTTCGTCCTGGGCTGCACGCTCGCGGCGCTGGTCGTCCGGCGCGACAGCCTCGGCGTGGCCGTCGTGCTGCCGCCGCTGTCCTACGCGGTCATCGCCCTGGTCGCCGGCGGCGTGCAGGGCACGGGAGCGGCCGGTGGCTTCCTGGAGCGGCAGGCGCTCCAGCTGTTCACCGCGCTGGTGCTCGAGGCCCCGGCGCTGCTGACCGCCACGGGGATCGCGCTCGTCATCGCCCTCGCCCGCGGGCTCGGCCGACGGCGGACCGTGCGCGAGGACGCGCCGCAGTCCGAGTACGCGTCCTAGGCGTCGGGCAGCCCGGCTGCGCGCAGGTCGCGGCGCAGCTCGGGCGGCAGCGCGAACAGCAGGTGCTCCTCGGCTGCGGTGACCTCCTGGACGTCGGTGTAGCCCCGGTGGGCCAGCCAGTCGCGGACGTCCCGGACCAGGATCTCCGGCACGGACGCCCCGCTGGTCAGGCCGACCGTGGTGACGCCCTGCAGCCAGCTGGGGTCGATCTCGCCGGCGTGGTCGACCAGGTACGACGCCCCGGCGCCGGCGTCGAGGGCGACCTCGACGAGCCGGACGGAGTTGGAGGAGTTGCGCGACCCGACCACGATCACGAGGTCGCTCTCGGCAGCGATCTCCTTGACGGCGACCTGGCGGTTCTGCGTCGCGTAGCAGATGTCGGCCGACGGCGGACCCTGCAGCAGCGGGAAGCGCTCGCGCAGCGCGGCGACGGTGACGTTGGTCTCGTCGACCGACAGCGTCGTCTGCGACAGGTAGGCGACCTTGGCCGGGTCGCGAACCTGGACGGCGGCGGCCTCGTCGATCCCGTCGACGAGGTGCATGTGCGCGGGCGCCTGGCCCTGCGTGCCGACGACCTCCTCGTGCCCCTCGTGGCCGATCAGCACGATGTCGACGTCGTCGGCGGCGAAGCGGCGGGCCTCGTTGTGGACCTTCGTGACCAGCGGGCAGGTCGCGTCGATCGTCTTCAGCGAGCGTGCGCGCGCCTCCTCGTGCACCGTCGGCGCGACGCCGTGCGCGGAGAACACGACGGTGGCGCCCTCGGGGACCTCGTCGGTCTCGTCGACGAAGACGGCCCCGCGCTCCTCGAGGGTGCGCACGACGTGGGCGTTGTGGACGATCTGCTTGCGCACGTAGACCGGCGCACCGTAGAGCTCAAGGCTGCGCTCGACGGTCTGGACGGCGCGGTCGACGCCGGCGCAGTAGCCGCGCGGGGCTGCCACGAGCACGCGCTTGGCGGGGGCCGGGGCAGGAGCGGTCATGCCTCCATGGTACGTCCGTCACGCCGTCCCGGCGGTTCGTCCGGCCGGGCTCGGGCAGGCTGAGCAGGACGCCCGACTCCCCGGAGGAACCGCATGAGCAAGACCCTGTCCACCCCTGTCGCTGCAGCGCTCGGACTCATCCCCGCCACGCTGTCCGGCGTGCGGACCCTGCCCGGCAAGGTCGTGCAGCTGCCGATCCTGGCCGTGAGCAACGTCCTCACCACGCTCGACGCCACCCGCCGCGGCTACGACGACCTCGCCGAGCGCGGGGAGCGGCTCGTCGCCCGCCTGCGCGGGACCTCCTTCGACGAGGTCGAGGACGCCGTCGAGGGCGCCCTGCAGGGCAGCCCCGTCGCGGGCCTCTACGACCGGGTCGAGGACGCGGCCGAGGACGCGGGCCGGGCGCTGCGCTCGGTCGGTGGCGCCGCGAAGAGCGCCGGCGGCAAGGCCGCGCAGAACGCCGGCGAGGCGCTGCAGGAGACCGCCGACGCGGCCGAGCAGACCGTCGACGTCGTGCCGGCCGAGGAGGCGCCGAAGGGCGTCCCGACGCCGAAGGCCACCGAGCCCGAGACCGCCCGCGTCGACAGCGCCGCCTCCCCCGCCGCGGTCCGGGCGGCGGAGAACATCACGCAGGCCAGCGGCGAGGTCCTGGCCCACGACGACCTGCCCCTGGCCGACTACGACCACATGACGCTCGGCTCGCTCCGGGGCCGGCTGCGCAGCCTGTCGCTGGAGCAGCTCGGCCAGGTCCGCGCCTACGAGAAGGCGCACGCCGACCGCCTGCCGGTCGTGACGATGCTGGACAACCGCATCGCCAAGCTGGCCTCGGACATCACGGTCCAGCCGACCGGCAAGACCGACGCC
>JAOPWW010000125.1 GCA_025965495.1 Frankiales bacterium | reverse complement strand
GACGACCAGGAGCTTCTCGCCCTTGGTGATCATGCCCTCGATCTGCTGGACCTGGTTCTCCACGACGTTGTCGCCGTACTGCAGGTCGGTCTTGTAGCCGGCCGCCTCGAACTGCTTGACCATGTTGCCGCCGTCGGCGATCCAGCGCTCGGAGACCTTCGTCGGCATCGAGATGCCCACGGTGCCGCCCTTGCTGGCCGCCGCAGCGTCGGCCTTGGCCGGCGTCGAGCTCCCCGTGCCGTTGCTCGACTGCCCGCAGGCAGCCGCCATCATGAGCGCGACGCTGAGCAGCGCCACGCGGGAGAGAGAAGTACGCACCCGATCCTCCTGAAGTGTGTGCCGCGGTCCAGGTGACCGGGCTCGTGCCGTGCTGTCTCGTGCCGTGCCGTGCCGTGCTGTCTCGTGTCGTGCTTCTCGTGTCGTCGTGCCGTGACGTCGTCCGTCGTGCCGTAGCGTGCAGGCGTCCCGGCCGCACGGACGGGTGCGTGGGCTCAGAGCCGCTGAGCGAGCCGGTGGTAGGCCGCGTTCCATCGCAGCTCCTGGCGGAAGGCGCGGGCGTCGGTGTCGGCGTCGATGACGAGCAGCTCCGCGCCGGCGATGTCGGCGAAGTCCTGCAGCACCTCGGTGCGCAGCGCCTGGGTGAGGACGGTGTGGTGGGGGCCGCCGGCCAGCAGCCAGGACTCGGCCGAGGTGGCGAGGCTCGGGCGCGGCTCCCAGACGGCGTGCGCCACGGGGAGCCTCGGCAGCGGCGCGTCCGGGGCGACGACGTCGACCTCGTTCGCGACCAGTCGGAACCGGTCGCCGAGGTCGAGCAGCCCGACGACGAAGCCGGGCCCGGGGTCAGCGGTGAAGACCAGGCGCACCGGGTCCTCGCGGTCGCCGATCCCGAGCGGGTGGACCTCGCAGCTGGGCCGGGCCGTGGTCAGGCTCGGGCAGACCTCGAGCATGTGGGCGCCGAGCACGCGCTGCGGGCCGGGACCGAGGTGGTAGGTGTAGTCCTCCATGAAGGAGGTGCCGCCGGGCAGCCCGCCGGCCATCACCTTGGTGATCCGCAGCAGCGCCGCGGTCTTCCAGTCGCCCTCGCCGCCGAAGCCGTAGCCGTCGGCCATGAGGCGCTGCACGGCCAGCCCGGGCAGCTGGCGCAGCCCGCCGAGGTCCTCGAAGTTGGTGGTGAAGGCCGTGAAGCCGCCCTCGGTGAGGAAGCTGCGCAGGCCGAGCTCGATCCGGCCGGCGTAGCGCAGCGCGTCGGCCCGCTCGCCGCCGGTGCGCAGCGCAGGGACGACGTCGTAGGTCTGCTCGTACTCGGCGACCAGGTCGTCGACCGCGGTCTCGTCCACCGCGTCGACCCGCTCGACGAGGTCGTTGACGCCCCAGGTGTTCACCGACATGCCGAAGCGGATCTCGGCCTCGACCTTGTCGGCCTCGGTCACGGCGACGTTGCGCATGTTGTCGCCGAAGCGCGCCAGGCGCAGCGTGCGCGAGGCCTGCCAGCCCGCGGCCGCCCGCACCCAGCCGCCCACCCGGCGGCCGACCTCGGGGTCGCTCACGTGCCCGGCGACGGTCTTGCGGTCGATGCGCATCCGCGTCTGCAGGTGCCCGAACTCGCGGTCGCCGTGCGCCGCCTGGTTCAGGTTCATGAAGTCCATGTCGATCTCGGACCACGGCAGTGACTGGTTGGCCTGCGTGTGCAGGTGCAGCAGCGGCTTGCGCAGCGCGTCGAGGCCCGCGATCCACATCTTCGCGGGCGAGAACGTGTGCATCCACGTGACGACGCCGATGCAGGCGTCGTCGGTGGTGGCGTCCAGGCACACGCGACGGATCGCGTCGGAGGTCGTGACGACCGGCTTCCACGCCACGCGCACCGGGACCTGCGGGTCGCGCCCGAGCGCCTCGGCGATCTCCCGCGACTGGTCCGCGACCTGGCGCAGGGTGTCCTCGCCGTAGAGCGCCTGGCTGCCGGTGACGAACCAGACCTCGAGACCGTCGAAGGAGGTCCTCATCGGGGAGCCCCCGCGCGCTCGGGCTGCTGGCCGTAGACGTTCTGGTACCGGTCGTACAGGGCGTCCACGTCCTTCCCCGTCAGGATCACCGGGTTGCCGAGCTGGCGGGCGACGTGCACCGACCGGCACACGTCCTCGCACATGGCCGCGGCCTTGACGGCGTCCTCGGCGGTCCGGCCGATCGTGAACGGACCGTGGTTCGCCATGAGGACGGCGGGACTGCGGGACCCGCGCAGGGTGTCCACGATCCCCCTGCCGATGTCGTCGCCCCCGATGAGCGCGAACGGCCCGATCGGGATCTCACCGCCGAACTCGTCGGCCATGGCGGTCAGCACGCACGGCACGGGCTCCGCGCGGGCTGCCCAGGCGACGGCGTAGGTCGAGTGCGTGTGCACGACGCCGCCTACCTCGGGCAGGTGCCGGTAGACGTAGGCGTGCGCGGCGGTGTCGCTGGAGGGCGCGTGCTCGCCCTCGACGACCCGGCCGTCGAGGTCGCAGACGACCATGTTCTCGGGCGACAGGTCGTCGTAGGACACCCCGCTCGGCTTGATGACCAGCAGGTCGGCGCCGGGCACGCGAGCCGACACGTTGCCGGCGGTCCAGACGACGAGGCCGTAGCGGACCAGCTCGCCGTGCAGGCGGGCGACCTCCTCCCGGACGGTCCGCAGCGACGCGAGCACCGTGGTCATGCCCGACCCCCGACGGCGCCGGCCACCTGCAGGGACCGCTCGGAGGCCCGCCGGCGCAGGGCGCGCAGGCGGTGCATGACGTCGTTGGCGCCCCGGCCGAAGTGGTCGTGCAGCAGCACGTACTCGGCGAACAGCTCGTCGTAGGCGTCGGCGGCGGCCGGGTCGGGCGTGTACAGCGCCCGTTCGACGCGGCCCATCGCGGCCGCGGCGGCGCGCACGTCGGGGTGGGCGCCGGCGGCGACGGCCGCGT
>JAOPWW010000111.1 GCA_025965495.1 Frankiales bacterium | reverse complement strand
CCGCAAGCCGCCCCGAGCCGGCTCGAGACGGTCGCGGGCCTGCCCGACGGCGTCCCCGCGGCCGCCCGGCGGCCCGAGCCCGCGCTCCCGAAGCCCCACGGCTGGCCCTTCGCCGAGGCCTTCTCGCGCACGAGCGGCACGGAGCGGGTCGGCGGCGGCGCTTCCTACTGGAGCGACTTCCTCTACGACGACCACGGCGCGGCGACCGTCCCGCAGCCGGTCGGCACCGTGGCGAACCTGGCGCCCACGGACGGCAGCTACACCTACCCGGCCGGCCCGGCCGCGATGGACGGCGCCGACGTCTTCCGCAACGCCGTCGGGCTCGACGCCGACGCCTCTTACTGGCGGGTCGACTGGAACACCCTGGAGGACCCGTCGGTGCCGGTGGCCGTCTGGGGCCTGGACACCGACGGCTCGACGTCCACCGGTGTCCGGGAGTGGCCGGCCGGAGCCGGCGTCCGCTCCCCCGGCCTGGACCGGGCCCTGGTCGTGAGCAGCCGCGGCGCCTGGCTGGTGGACGCGCGCACCGGCGCCCGGCGCGACGTCTCCGCCGGCCTCACCGTCGACCGGTCGGCCCGCTCGTTCGTCGTGCGCGTGCCGCGCACGGTGCTGCCGGTCAGCGGCACCTGGCGCGTGCGTCTCGTGGCGGGGCTGGCGAACGCGGCGGGCGACGGCATGGCCCCCGCCGCGGGCGGTGCGCTGCCCGGCGGGACGGCCGTCTACAACGTCAGCTACCGCTCGGTGCGGCAGGAGCCGCAGCAGTACAAGCACGGCACCGTCAGCAACGTCGGCGGCACGAGCGCCGCGGTCAGGGCCACCGACCTCGGCAACTACTGGATGGAGGACCACCAGGCCGAGGCCCTCGCCGCCGGCGACGTCGGAGCGTTCGCCCTGGACCTGCGGTGGTCCGCCCTGCGCACGCCGACCGTGTCGCCCGAGCCGCTGGTCACGGGCTACAGCAACCGGTGGCTGGTCAGCCGGGTCGACCTCGGCCAGGGCGTCATCGCCGACACCGGCAGCGGTCAGGCCACCGGCGACCTGCGCCCCAACTACCTCGGCCGGGTCCAGCCCTACGCCGTCTACGTCCCGACGACCTACCGCCCGGGCACTCCGACGCCGCTGACGTGGATGCTCCACAGCCTCGGGGTCAACCACAACCAGTACGGCGCGCTCGACCCGCAGCAGGTCCAGCAGACGTGCGAGGACCGGCGCTCGATCTGCGCCACCACCCTCGGTCGCGGCCCGGACATGTGGTACTTCGACGAGGCCGAGGTGGACTTCTGGGAGGTCTGGAACCGGGTCGCCCACGCCTTCACGCTCGACCCGGAGCGCACCGTGATGTCGGGCTACTCGATGGGCGGCTACGCCTCCTACAAGCTGGGCCTGGCCTACCCCGACCTGTTCGCCAAGTCGATGCCGCTCGCCGGCCCGCCCACCTGCGGCGTCCGCGTCGTGGGCGCGGTCCGGGCGCCGGCCGGCAGCGGCCGGTGCACGGACGACGGCGACACCCTGCCGCTGGTCCGCAACGCGCACGACCTGCAGTACGTCCTGGCCGACGGCGCCGTCGACGAGCTCGTGCCGGTGGCCAGCGTGCTGCAGCAGGTCCAGCAGTTCGACACCCTCGGCTACCGCTACCACTTCGAGCTCTACCCGGCCGAGGGCCACCTCGACTACGCCGCCCAGGACGCCTTCGCCTCCCCGACCTCGCAGCTCGGCCGCACCGTGCGCGCGAAGGCGCCGGCCACGGTCGACTACACCTGGTACCCCGACCTCACGCGGGCCGACCTGGGCATCGGCCCGACCGGCGCCTACTGGGTCCGCGACCTCGCGGCCCGCGCGTCGGCCCCCGGCGTCCTCGCCCACGTCGTCGCGCACAGCGCAGCCCTGCCGGACCACGTCCTCACGGTGCACAAGGCCCAGCACCTCGAGACCCCGGGCGACCCCTCGCCCGCGATGGTCACCGACCAGACCTGGCAGCGGGGCGGCCTGCGGCCGCAGAGCCCGACGCTGACCCTGGGCCTGACCGACGTGCGGTCCCTGTCGGTCGACGGCGCCCGCGCGGGCCTGGCGTCCGCTCCCCGGATCGCCCTGACGGTCACCTCCGACGGCCCGAGCACGGTCCTGCTGCGCGGCATGCGCCCGGGTGCGGTCGTCGTGGAGGGCGGCCGGTCCCACACGGTCGGGAGCACGGGGACGCTCACCCTGTCGGTCTCCTAGGGGGCGATGCCGACCGATCTCAGGGAACGGGGGGCGGACGGCGGCGCGGTCCTGGTGCACGAGGGCGGCCGGGTCCGGTTGCTGACCGGGGCAGGCCTCGGGCCGGACGTGCAGCGCATCTACGGCGACCTGCCCCTGGACAGCCCCTTGCCGGCTGTCGTGGTGGCGCGCACCGGTCAGCCCCTGGTGCTCCGCGACCGGCAGCAGGGGCCGCCTTCGACGCTCCGCTCATGGCGGAGGTCTACGTGAACACCGGGTGCCAGGCGTGGGCCTTCGCCCCGCTGGTCGTCGGAGGCGGCCTGCTGGGCAGCCTGGCCATCGGGTGGAGGGAGGAGAGGGAAGCCGTCTGGCCCGACGAGCTCGAGCTGCTCGCGGCCTTCGCCGCCCAGTGCGCTGCGGCCGTCTCCCGCGTCCTCGGGGCCGAGGACCAGCGTCGGCGCGTGCGGCGCGAGCAGCAGCAGCAGCGGCAGCACGAGGCCGTCGCCCTGCAGGCGGAGTCCGCCGCCCTCGCCCTGCTGGCAGCGGGTGCGCCGGTTACCGAGGTCCTGCCCGCGCTGGCCCGCTGGGTGGAGCTCTCCCTGCGCCCGACGACCTGCACGATCTCGCTCGCCCCGGCGGAACCGGGCGTGCCCACCCGCCGGGACCAGGCCGGCGCCGCCCCGTGCGCGCCCGTCCGCCCGCCGGGACCGGCCCGGCTCGAGGTGCCCGTCACCTCGCCGGCGTCGGGTGCGCTGCTCGGCACACTGGTCCTGCACCGGGAGGTCGCCGAGCCGCTGGACGCCGCGGCCTCGGCGCTCGTGGACCGGGCCTGCCACCTCGTGGGCATCGCCGTCGACCGGCAGCACCTGCTGGCGCGCCTGGACCAGCAGGCCCGGCACGACGCCCTGACCGGGTTGGCGAACCGGCGGCAGCTGCTCGAGGCGCTCGAGGACGACCTCCGGCGCGGCGACCTCCCCGTCGTCGTCTTCCTCGACCTCGACGGGCTCAAGGTCGTCAACGACACCGAGGGGCACGAGCAGGGCGACGCGCTGCTCGTCGAGGTCGCGCAGCGGCTGGCGCAGGCCGCGAGCCCGCAGGACCTCGTGGCCCGCTTCGGCGGCGACGAGTTCGTCGTCCTGGTCCGCGACCACGCCGACGTGGACGAGCTCGCTGCCCGGCTGCTCCGGGCCGTGTCGGCGCCGCGGGACGGGCGCCCGGCCCGGGCCAGCGCCGGCGTCGTGCGGGCGGAGCCCGGCCAGAGCGCACGCACCCTGGTGCGCGCCGCGGACCAGGCGATGTACCGCGCGAAGAGCGGGGGCGGCGGGCGGCACGAGGTCGCCGAGCTCGTGGCCGGCCTCGGTGCAGCGCTCGGCTCTCAGCGGCCGTAGACGGCGCCGAGGCCCGGGAGCCGGGCCAGCAGCGCGTCGGCGCCCGGACCGGTGGGTCGGGCCCGCACCTCGACGGCGCCGGTCCCGTGCTCCCCGGCGAGCTCCACGTGCAGGGCCCCGCCGACGGGCAGGACCAGCCAGCGGCCGCGGCCCGTGTCGGTGTCGAGCAGCCGGTCCAGCACGTCGTCGACGTCGAGCGGGACGCCGAGGACGTCGGCGTAGCCGGACAGGAACGCCGGCACGTCCTCGGCGTGCAGCCAGCACTCGTAGGGCTCGGTCACCCGGGCAGTCTGGCGGGGCCGGCCGGGGCCGGCCCCCCGGGAGCCGCTCAGGCCAGCGGCGGCAGCTCGTTCGCCTCGCGGACGACCCCGACGACCTCGCGCATGATGTCGGTGAGCGAGAAGTCCTTGGGCGTGAACACCCGGGCGACGCCCTGGTCGCGGAGCTTGGCGGCGTCGGAGTCCGGGATGATGCCGCCGACGATGACCGGGACGTCGCCCGCGCCGGCGTCGCGCAGGCCGCGCAGCACCGCGGGGACGGCCTCCATGTGCGAGCCGGACAGGATCGACAGCCCGATCACGTGGACGTCCTCCTCCACGGCGGCCGCGACGATCTGCGACGACGTCAGCCGGATGCCCTGGTAGACGACCTCGAAGCCGCAGTCGCGGGCCCGCACGGCGATCTGCTCCGCGCCGTTGCTGTGGCCGTCGAGGCCGGGCTTGCCGACCAGGAAGCGCAGCCGCGACCCGAGCTCCTCGCCGGTCTGCTTGACCAGGGCGCGGACGGCGGCGATGTCGCTGCCGGCCTCGCCCGAGGCGACCGCACCGGAGACCCCGGTGGGGGCGCGGTACTCGCCGAACACCTCGCGCAGCGCCTGCGACCACTCCCCCGTCGTCACGCCGACCCGGGCGCACTGCACCGTCGCGGCCATGAGGTTCACGTCGGTCTTGGCGGCGTCGCGCAGGGCCCGCAGAGCGTCGTCGACGGCGGTCGCGTCGCGGCCGGCCCGCCAGGCCTGGATCGCGTCGATCGCCTGCTGCTCGACCTCCGGCTCGACGGTCATGATCGCGCCGTCGAGGTCGGCCAGCAGCGGGTTCGGCTCGGTGGTCGTGAACCGGTTCACGCCGACGACGACGTCCTCGCCGGCCTCGATCCGGCGGCGGCGCTCGGCGTGAGAGCTGACCAGCGCGCTCTTCATGTAGCCCGACTCGACGGCCGCGACCGCCCCGCCCATGGCCTGCACCTTGTCGACCTCGGCCCGGACCTGGTCCTTGAGCTCGGCGACCTTGTTCTCCACCACGACCGAGCCGGTGAACAGGTCGTCGTGCTCGAGCAGGTCGGTCTCGAAGGCGAGCACCTGCTGCAGCCGCAGCGACCACTGCTGGTCCCACGGGCGGGGCAGGCCGAGGGCCTCGTTCCAGGCGGGCAGCTGCACGGCCCGCGCGCGGGCGTCCTTGGACAGCGTGACGGCGAGCATCTCGAGCACGATCCGCTGGACGTTGTTCTCGGGCTGCGCCTCGGTGAGGCCGAGGGAGTTGACCTGCACCCCGTAGCGGAAGCGCCGGTGCTTGGGGTCCTGCACGCCGTACCGCTCCTGCAGCAGCTCGTCCCAGAGCTGGGTGAAGGCGCGCATCTTGCACATCTCCTCGACGAAGCGCACCCCGGCGTTGACGAAGAACGAGATGCGCGCGCAGACCTCGCCGAAGCGCTCGTCCGGCACCTGGCCGGCGGCCTTCACGGCGTCGAGGACCGCGATGGCGGTGCACAGGGCGTAGGAGATCTCCTGGACCGGCGTCGCCCCGGCCTCCTGCAGGTGGTAGCTGCAGATGTTGATCGGGTTCCACTTGGGGACCTCGGTGACCGTGTAGGCCACCATGTCGGTGATCAGCCGCAGGGACGGGCCGGGCGGGAAGACGTAGGTCCCGCGCGACAGGTACTCCTTGATGATGTCGTTCTGGGTCGTCCCCGACAGCGACGACGCCGGGGCGCCCTGCTCCTCGGCGACCGCCTGGTAGAGCGCCAGGAGCCACATCGCCGTGGCGTTGATCGTCATCGAGGTGTTCATGGTCTCGAGCGGGATCTGGTCGAACAGGGCCCGCATGTCGCCGATGTGCGACACCGGGACGCCGACCTTGCCGACCTCGCCGCGAGCGAGCTCGTCGTCGGGGTCGTAGCCGGTCTGGGTCGGAAGGTCGAAGGCCACCGACAGGCCGGTCTGGCCCTTGCTCAGGTTGGTCCGGTACAGCTCGTTGGACGCGGTCGCCGAGCTGTGGCCGGCGTAGGTGCGCATCACCCAGGGCTTGTCGCGCTTCGCACCCGGCGCGGGGGCGGCCACGGCCGGGGCCTCCGCTCCGGGGACCTCGGAGCCGATCGACGGCGTCGTCTCGGTCATGCGGGTCCTCCGTGCGTCGTGGGCGCCCCGGGGACGGCGCCACCTCGGAGCGTAACGGCGCCGGTACACGCCCCCGACGTGACGTCCGCAACGCTGTTGACCCGCCGTGGTCGCATGGCCGCGTGACGACCCTCCGACGCCTCACCGACGCCGACCTGGCCGCCCTGGCGGACCTCGAGCGACGGGTCGTCGCCGTCGACGGCGGGCGCCTCAAGCTCGAGCCGCACGTCCTGCGCGACGGCGCCGCGGACGGGCTCCTGACCTACGACGGCGAGCGGCTGGTCGGCTTCCTCGGCGTGTACGCCTTCGGCGGGCCGCCGGAGCTGGCCGGGGCCGTCGACCCGCAGGCGCGGCGCCACGGCGTCGGGGGCGCACTGCTGGACGCGGCCCTGCAGGAGTGCCGGCAGCGCGGGACGGACGCGCCGCTGCTCGTGGTCCCGGCCGGCTCGGCGTCGGGCGAAGCTCTGGCCCGCTCCCGCGGGGGCACCCACGCGCACTCCGAGCACGCCCTCGTCCTGACCGTCCCGCCGCAGAGCGCGGAGGATCCGCGCACCGCCCTGCGGCCGGCCCGGCCCGACGACACCCCGGCCGTCGCCCGCGTGCTCGAGGCCGCGTTCGGCCACCCCCTCGGTGACGTCGAGCCGGGCACCGTCGTCGTCGAGCACGCCGGCGAGGTCGTCGGGACGCTGCGGGTGGACCGGCACGGGGACCGGGCGGGGGTCTACGGCTTCGCCGTGGACCCCTCCCGCCAGGGGCAGGGCATCGGCCGCGACGTCCTCGGCCGGGTCTGCCGGCAGCAGCTGGCCTCCGGCGCCACGAGCGTGGCGCTCGAGGTTGCGGTCGACAACCCGCACGCCCTGCGGCTCTACACCTCGACCGGCTTCGTGCCCGTCGCCGGCGAGGACTACTGGTCGCTCCCGCTGGCCTGAGTCAGCCGGCGGCCTGCGTCAGCCGGCAGCTCGGTGGAGGGCGAAGGCCGCGAGGAAGCCCGCCGCCGACAGCAGGCCGGTCGCCTCGGGCGCGCCCTCGACCGCCTCGGGCAGCATGGTGTCGCTGAGCATGGCGAGGATCGCGCCCGCGGCGAAAGCGGTCACGACGGCGACGCCGCTCGTGCCGAGCGCGTCCCCGGCGAGCAGCCCGACACCGGCCGCCACGCCCGAGGCGACCGCGATCCCGGCCCACAGCCCGAACACGTACCGCGCGCTGTGCCCCGCCACGCGCATGCCCGCCGCGCTCGACAGCCCCTCGGGCAGGTTGGACAGGAAGATGGCGACGACGGTGGCGATGCTGACGCCGGTCCCGCCGAGCAGGCTGACCCCGATGACCGCCGACTCCGGGATGCCGTCGAGCAGGGCGCCGACCGCCAGCGCCGTCCCCGAGCCCTCGCTCTGCTGCCCGCCCGAGCGCTTGCGGTGACGCGCGCCGACCTTGGCCAGCGCGAGGTTGGCGCCGGTGTAGAGCAGCGCCCCCGCCGCGAACCCGACGACGACCTCGGGCAGCCCGGCCGAGTCGGCCGCCTCCGCCACCAGCTCGAACGCCAGCGCCGACACCAGCACGCCCGCGCCGAACGCCATGACCAGCGCCACGACCTTCTTCGGCACCGGCAGGAACCAGGCCACGGCGGCCCCCACGAGCAGCGCGGCACCCGCGAGCAGGCCCCACCCGGCAGCAGCGACGACGTCCTTCACGACGGGAGGACTGCCCGCTCCGGGGGCCGCTGCACCTGCCGTGGCAGGGCATCAGGCCGCGCGGGAGGTGCGGCGCTGGTGCAGCACGCGGTCCAGCCGGGTCACCAGCAGCAGCCGTCCGACGGCCGCGGGGACGTCCTGCAGCACGAGGACCCGCCCGGCACGCCCGGCCCGGCGGTGCGCCCCCACGAGGACCCCGAGGCCGGTCGCGTCGACCGCGGCCAGGCGGGTCAGGTCCAGGACGAGCTCCCCGGCGGCGGCGTCGACCTGCCCGGCGAGGGCCAGCCGGACGTCGGCCGCGGCGACGACGTCGAGCCGCCCGGACAGGGCCAGGAGGCGTCCCGGGACGACGACGTCGAGCTCCAGGACGTGCACGCGGGCCTCCACACCGGTACAGACGCGGGGAAGAGCCGACCGGTTGCCTCGCTGTCTGCCACGGGAGCCCCCGAGCAGCGGGGAGGCGCGCCGCGGGGCAGACTGAGGACCTCGACCGCAGCGGAAGGCCTGACGTTGATCGTCTCCAGCTACCACTACCTCCTGGGCCCGATCGTGGCCGTCGCCGCCCTCGGGGTGATCGTGCTGCTGTGCCGCTGGGTCTTCTCGACCGACCACCGCGCCGACCGGGCCGACGCGCGCCTGCAGAAGGTCGCCGGCGCCCACGACTACGGCCTGCTCGTGCCGGTCGCGACGGTCCGGGCGGCCGAGGACGCCGAGCTGCTCCGCAGCGTGCTCAAGGACGCCGGCATCCGCGGGACGATCGCGGCAGCGGCCGACGGCGGCCTGTCCGTCCTGGTCTTCCGCGGGGACGCCTCGCGCGCCAAGGGCCTCGTCAGCAGCTGAGGCCGGGCCTCAGAACGGGACGTCGGGGACCGTCTCGCGACGGACGTCGGCGCCCAGCGCCACCAGCGACGGCAGGAAGTCCTGGTAGCCGCGGTCGACGTGGTGGACCTCGTGGACCTCGGTCGTCCCGTCCGCCACCAGCCCCGCGAGCACGAGCGCCGCGCCCGCCCGGATGTCGTGCGCCGTCACGGGGGCGCCCGACAGGCGCTGCCGCCCGCGCACGACCGCGTGGTGGCCGTCGGTCCGGACCTCGGCGCCGAGCCGCGTGAGCTCGTTGACGAACATCCAGCGGGCCTCGAACACGTTCTCGGTGACCATGGCCGTGCCCTCCGCGACGGCGTTCATCGCCAGCACCATGGGCTGCAGGTCCGTGGGGAAGCCCGGGTAGGGCAGCGTCACGACGTCGACCGCTTTTGGCCGGCGGTCCATCCGGACCCGGAACCCGCCCTCCTCGAGGTCGATCGTCGCGCCGGCCTGGACGAGCTTGTCCAGGGCGATCTCGAGGTGGCGCGCCTGTCCGCCGCGGACCAGGACGTCGCCCTGGGTCATCACGGCGGCGGTCGCGTAGGTGCCGGCCACGATGCGGTCGGTGACGGTGTCGTGCGTCGGCACGGGCGCGAGGCGCTCGACCCCCTCCACGACGAGCGTCGAGGTGCCGATCCCCTCGATCTGCGCGCCCATCTGCAGCAGGAACTCGCACAGGTCGACGATCTCGGGTTCGCGCGCGGCGTTGTCGACCGTCGTGGTCCCCTGCGCCAGGACGCCGGCCATGAGGAGGTTCTCGGTGGCCCCGACGCTCGGGAAGTCGAGCCAGACGTGGGTGCCGACCAGCCGCGACGCCGTCACGTGCAGGTTGCCCCGCACCGTCTCCACGGTCGCGCCGAGCTTGGTGAGGCCGGCGATGTGGAAGTCCAGGCCGCGGCTGCCGATCGCGTCGCCGCCCGGCAGCGCGACCCGGGCCTCCCCGCAGCGGGCGACGAGCGGCCCCAGCACCGCGATCGAGGCGCGCATCCGGCGGACCAGGTCGTAGTCGGCCTCGTGGCCCAGCACGGCCGGGACCGTGATGGTGACCGTGCCCTCGCCGCGCTCGACCGTGCAGCCCAGGCGGCGCAGCACCTCGCTCATGATCGCGACGTCGAGGATGTCCGGGACCGCGGTCAGCGTGGTCGTGCCCTCGGCCAGCAGCGAGGCCGCCATCAGCTTGAGCACGCTGTTCTTGGCGCCGGTCACCCGCACCTCGCCGGCGAGCCGGGCACCGCCCACGACCACGAAGCGCTCCACACCGCCGAGTCTAGGGACGGGCAGGATGGCGGGGTGGGCGTGGACGAGGTGCTGGCGGCGGCGCGGGCCGACCTCCGGCGGCTGACGGCGCAGCAGACCCTGCAGGCCGTCGCCGAGGGAGCGCTGCTCGTCGACACGCGCACGTCCGAGCAGCGGGGCGAGCAGGGCGAGCTGCCCGGCGCCCTCGTGATCGACCGGACGGTGCTCGAGTGGCGGCTGGACCCGACGTCGCCGTGGCGGGTGCCCGAGGCTGTGCCGGGGGTGCGCGTCGTCGTCGTCTGCCGGCAGGGCTACAGCAGCAGCCTGGCTGCCGCGTCGCTGCGCGCGGTGGGCGTGGACGCCACCGACCTGGTCGGCGGGCTCGAGGCCTGGGTCGCGGCCGGCCTGCCCCTGTCCGACGGGCCGGCGGACGTGCGCCGCTGAGGCAACCCCGCCGGCCGGGACGGCGTCTGGGGGGGGTGAGGAGCCGGACGAGGGAGGCGCGTGGACGAGCACAGCAGGGACGAGTTCCGGACGTGGGTCGCGGCCCGGTCCGGCGTCCACCTGCGGACGGCGTACCTGCTGACCGGCAGCCGCTCCGACGCCGAGGACCTGCTGCAGACGGCGCTGGCCAAGACCTACCTGGCCTGGGACCGTGTCCGCGAGCGCGAGGCCCTCGACGGCTACGTGCGCCGCGTCATGGTCAACACGCAGACGTCCTTCTGGCGGCGCCGCCGCGTGGACGAGCGGTCGACCGCCTCCCTGCCCGAGCACGGCGGACGTGACCTGACCGCCGACCTCGACCTGCACGACGCCCTCTGGGCCGCCCTGTCCGGGCTCCCGGCACGCCAGCGCGCCGCCGTGGTGCTGCGCTACTACGAGGACCTGTCGGAGGCCGAGACGGCCGCGGTGCTCGGGGTCAGCGTCGGCACGGTCAAGAGCAGCACCTCCCGCGCCCTCGCGAAGCTCCGCGACGACGCGTCCCTGCGGGACGACCCCCGCCTGACCGTCGGAGCGCCGTGATGTCCCCGCTCGAGCCCTCGTCGCTGGAGGACGTGCTCCGCAGCGCCCTGTCCGGCCGTGCCGCGACCCTGGCGCCCCCCGTCGACCCTTTCGCCGGGGTCGAGCGCCGGGCTCGCGGGATGCACCGCCGCCGGGCGGGCGCCGCCGTCGCCGGGACGGCCCTCGCGGTCCTCGCCGTCGTGGCTGCCGTGCCCCTGCTGTCGGCCGGACCGAGCGGGCCGGCGCCGGGCAGGGTCGCGACGTCGACCGCCCCGACGGCGTCCCCCGGCCGCTACGCCTTCGACCCCGACTCCCCCTGGCCCTACCGCGGCGACACCACCGTCCGGGACGCCCACCTGGCCGTCTGGCAGCGCGACTGGGCGGCCCGCGAGGCGGGTGCCACCCTGGTGCCCCTGTACGGGCAGGTCGACGAGCCGAGCGGTCACCCCGAGCTCGTCTTCGTCAGCCGCCTGCCCGGCGACGACGCCCTGACCGTGGGGGTCGCCACGACGGACGCGACCGGGTCCCGCTTCGTCGTCGGCCCCGGCGGGGAGGCGGACGCCGCGGTCTTCGTCGTGCGCCTGCACGGCGACGAGGGCGACCGCTGGGTCGCCGTCGCCTCCCCGCGGACGACGCGCTTCGAGTACGCCCCCGACGGGTCCGCCTTCCACGACGCCGCCCCGCTCGCCCCCGGCGTGGCCACCGGCCCCGTCGAGCAGCCGCGCGGCGCCTTCGACCAGCTCCTGGTGGTCGGCCCCGACGGGCTGCTGCTCGCCCAGACGGGCGTCGCCGACGAGCGGGCCACCGAGCCGGTGGCGCAGACGCTCGGGCCGGTGGACCTGCTCGGCTGGCCCTCGCGCGGGACGGTCGACCCCGACCTCCTGCTGGCTGCCCGGCGCGCCTACGCCGACTCCCGCCACGTCGCCGACGTCGGCCGGGTGCAGGAGCAGGTCCTCGTCGGTGGTGCCCCGGTCGACGGCGGCCCCGGGTACCTGCTCGGCCAGTTCTGGCTGACCGGCGACCGCCAGGCCGACACGTTCGGCGTCGTCGGCGGGGTCGACGACCTCGAGGTGCAGACCAGGCCGCGGGCGGGCGCCGCCACGGCCGCCCTCGCGCTGCACCTGACCGCTCCGGGTGGCTCGCGCGGCGGGACGCTGGTCGTGGTGCCGCGCCCGGGCACGGGACAGGTCCTGTACTCCCCCGACGCAGGCGCGGCCTTCGCCGCGGCCGGCAGCGACGACCCCGCGCTCGACGGCGTCGTCGTCCTGGGGCGGCCCGACAGCGCCGAGCGCGCCGGGACCGACCGGGTCCGCCTCCTCGACGGCGACGGCCGCACGACGGCGACCCTCGACGTGTTCCGCCTCCTGTGCGGCAGCACGTCCTGCGGCTGAGCGCTGCGGGCCGAGCGCCCCTAGGCTCGGGAGCATGGCCGTCCACCTCACGCGCATCTACACGAAGACCGGCGACGACGGCACCACCGCCCTCGGCGACATGAGCCGGGTCAGCAAGACCGACCCCCGCCTGCAGGCCTACGCCGACGTCGACGAGGCCAACAGCGCGATCGGCGTCGCCCTGGCGCTCGGCGACCTCGACCCCGAGCTGGCCGGGCTGCTGCTCCGGGTGCAGAACGAGCTGTTCGACCTCGGCGCGGACCTGTGCACCCCCGTCGTCGCCGACCCCGAGTACCCGCCGCTGCGGGTGACGCCGGAGTACACCGAGCGGCTCGAGCAGGCCTGCGACCACTGGAACGCGACCCTGGAGAAGCTCTCCAGCTTCATCCTGCCGGGCGGGACGCCCGGAGCGGCGCTGCTGCACGTCGCGCGGACCGTCGTGCGCCGGGCGGAGCGGTCGGTCTGGGCCCTGCTGCAGGACCAGCCCGACACGACGAACCGCGAGCCGGTGCTCTACCTGAACCGCCTGTCCGACCTGCTGTTCATCCTGTCGCGCGTCGCGAACCCCGGCGGCGACGTCATGTGGACGCCCGGGGGCCAGCGCTAGCGAGGCTCAGGGCTCCGGGACCCACTCCCGGGGCTCGGCCGGTGCGGCCGGCGGCTCGACCAGCGCGAGCCGCCACCACCCGACGTCGCGCCAGGCCCCGTGCTTGAACCCGACGGCCGGGTAGACCCCGACCGGGGAGAAGCCGACCGTCTCGTGCAGGGCGACGCTGGCCGGGTTGGGCAGGGCGATCGCGGCGTGCGCCGTCACCAGGCCGAGGTCGCGCAGCAGCGGCAGCAGGACGTCGTACAGCGCCCGGCCCGTGCCGCGCCCCCGCTCCTGCGCGGTGAGGTACACCGAGGTGTCGACCGACCAGCGGTAGGCGGCCCGGGACCGGTGCGGCGAGGCGTCGGCGAACCCGACCACGACGGCGTCGCGCTCGGCCACGAGCCACGGCAGCCGGGGGCGGAACGCCATGCGCCGCGCCACCTCGGCCGCGTCCGGCGGCTCGCCCTCGAAGCTCGCGACACTGCCCGTCACGTGCGGGCCGTAGACGGCAGCGATCGCCGTGGCGTCGGCGGGCCGGGCAGGCCGGACGCGCAGGGTCACCGCAGAGGCGGGAGCGTGGCCCCCGGCGGCCGGGCCTCGAGCCAGGCGAGGAAGCCGGTGACGGCGCCGCTCTCCATGGCCAGCTCGACCGGGCCGTCCGGGTCGCGGCACTCCATGACGACCGCGCCCGACAGCAGCGCGAGCGTCTCGGGTCCGCGCGGCGCGCGGCGGCCGCGGACCTCGAGCGACCGGCGCGACAGGGTGCGCCGGGGTCGCGGGGCGAGCGAGAAGACCCGGTACCACTGCAGGTCGTCGCCCTCGAAGCGGCCGACGCCGAGCACCCAGCCCCGACCGTTGCCCTTGCGGGCCAGCCGCAGCGACAGGTCGATCGTGCCGTAGCGGCGCTGCAGGACCCGGCGCCGGACCGCGATCGCCACCAGGGGCAGGACGGCGAGCAGGACCAGCCCGACGACGACCTCGGTGGCGAGCACGGTGCGCTGCCCCGGGGTCCCGTCTGCGTCCTACTGGCCGACGGCCCGGAGCCGGCCCTCGGCGCGGCGCAGGGCGTCGTCGTCGCCCTCGGCCCGGGCGCGGTCGGCTGCGGCACGCGCGCGGTTCGCGTCGATGTCGGCCGCCATCTCGGCGACCTCCGCGAGCACGGTGACGCCGCCGTCGGTGACCGACAGGAACCCGCCGGACACGGCGGCCACGACCTCGCCGCCCTCCTGCAGGATGCGCACGGTGCCGCCGTCGGCCAGCTGGCCGAGCAGGGGGGCGTGGCCCGGCAGGATGCCGACCTCGCCCTCGGTCGTGCGGGCGATGACCTCGCGGGCCTCGCCGGACCACACCTCGCGCTCGACCGAGACCAGCTCGACGTGGAGCTCAGCCACAGGAGTTCCTTCCGGAGTGCGTGCTTCGACGGTAGCGCCGAGGACAGGTAGACCTGTCCTCGGGTCCTACGCCGACGGGCCGGCTCGGGGAGCCGGCCCGTCGGGGACTGCCGATCGGTGGTGCTAGCTGGCCAGCTTCTTGGCGTTGGCCTCGACGTCCTCGATGCCGCCGCACAGGAAGAACGCCTGCTCGGGGATGTGGTCGTACTCGCCCTCGGTGAGCTTCTTGAACGAGGAGATGGTCTCCTCGATCGGCACGAACTTGCCGGGCTGGCCGGTGAAGGCCTCCGCGACGTAGAACGGCTGGGACAGGAAGCGCTGGATCCGGCGGGCCCGGTTGACGAGGACCTTGTCGTCCTCACCGAGCTCGTCGATGCCGAGGATGGCGATGATGTCCTGCAGGTCCTTGTAGC
>JAOPWW010000106.1 GCA_025965495.1 Frankiales bacterium | reverse complement strand
GACCCCCTGCTCGACGGGACGCGCTGGTCCTCGGTGCTGCTCGCCGACGGCAACATCGGCATCGGCGGTGACCCGGTGGGTCTGCTCCGCCGGGCCCGCGGCCTGCTCGCGGGCGACGCCGTCCGGGGCGACGTCCTCGGGCGCGACCCCGGTGGTCACGCCGCCACCTGCGCGGCGACGGGGAGGCGCAGCGAGGCGAAGTGCCGGCCTGCGGCCGACCACGTCTCGACCGCCTGGAGCCCGGCCGACGCGGCGACGGACGCGACGTCGTCGACGGCGACGTGGGCCCAGGGGAACCAGCTGGAGGCCTGGGCGCCGGACTCCAGGCGCACGACGACCTGCCGGGTCGGCGTGGCCGGCGGGTCGAGCTCGACGACGACCCGGCCGCCGGGCGCCAGGAGGGCGGCCGAGCGGCGCAGCAGCGCCTGGGGGTCGCCGCCGATGCCGATGTTGCCGTCGGCGAGCAGGACGGTCGACCAGCGGGTGCCGTCGAGCAGGGGGTCGTGGACGGAGGCGTGCAGGACCTGTGCACCGCGGGCGCGGGCGAGGTCGACGGCTGCGGGGGCGACGTCGACGCCGGTGCAGGCGATGCCGGCGCCGAGCAGCGCGCGGGCGAGGCGGCCCGGGCCGCACCCGACGTCGAGGGTCGCGCTCCCGCAGCGGCTGAGCAGGTCCTCGTCGCCGGGAGCCTCGACCGCGGACCAGGTGGAGACGTCGAGCGGGAGGCTGCCGCCGTCGCGGTAGCGGACGCGGGCACCCTGGCCGTGCAGGGCACGGGCGTAGAGGTCGACGGGGCTCACGCGCGGACCGCCATCAGCGCGGCGAGCGCGCTCGTGGGGGCCACGTCCCGCAGGACGAGGTCGAGGTCGGGGGCGGTGTCGACGTCGCGCAGGACCGGCAGGTCGGTCACGGCGAGCCCGAGCGCGGCGAGGCGGGCCGCCTGCTCGCGACCGGTGCGCTCGGTCGACATGGGGACGTCGAGGAAGGCCCGGGGGTGCGGGGCCCGCAGGCCGAGGGCCCACCAACCGCCGTCGTCGGCCAGGCCCAGGACGGCGTCGGTGCGCAGCAGCGCCTCGACGGCGGAGGTGAGCAGCGCCGGGGTGACCTGCGGGGTGTCCATGCCGACCAGCAGCAGCGGGAGCCCGTCGGCGGCGTCGTCGAAGGCCGCGGTGAGGCGCTCGTCGAGACCGCCGCCGCGCTGCGGCAGGACCGCGAAGCCCTCCGGCACGGGGAAGGTGACCGCGCCGTCGAGCACGAGCACCCGGCGGGCGACCGGTGTCGCGGCGACGGCGGCGAGGGTGTCGGCCAGACAGGCGGCCGCGACGGCGGCGCCCTGGGCGGAGGTCAGCGGCGGGGTCAGCCGCGTCTTGACCCGGCCCGCGACAGGCTCCTTGGCGAGGACGAGCAGCGAGCAGGCGAGCAGGGTCACGGCTCGTACCTCTCCACGGGCAGGGGCGCTCACGCCGACGGGGAGCGGGCCGTCGGCCGGCTCCCCGTCGGGTGTGCAGGGACTACTTGGCCGGGACGGCCAAGGTGATCTTGGCGACGCCGACGAGCGCGAACTCCTTCACGGCGGTCGTCTTGTAGGTCATGTTCAGCAGGTCCGCGGCGGCCTTGGTCAGCTTGACCTGGGTGCCCTCGAGGATCGCGTCGCTGCCCTCGGTGCGCAGCGGCTGCAGGGTGCTGCCGTCGAGGAAGAACAGCGGGGCGTTCTGGACGACGGAGGTGCCGTTGGCGGAGACGTCGCCGAACAGCATCGACTTGCCGGGGTCGACGTCGAAGTTGGTGAGCTCGACCTTGATGCCGCCACCGGTGAGGGACAGGCCCGAGCCGTCGTGGTGGATGAGGCCCTGGACGTAGGGGTCCACGGTGCCCGGCTTGTAGTAGGTCGCGGAGCCACCGGTGATCGGGAAGCTGGCGACGCCCTGCGCGCTGATCTTGGCGTTGCCGACCGGGGCGGGCGTGAGCTTGAGGCTCTGCAGGCCGGCGACGAACGCGCTGTCCAGGGTCACCTCGGTCATCTTGCCGGTCAGGTTGTCGATCTGCGCGACGGGCTTCTTGGAGTCGGCCGCGTTCGTCTTGCTGCTGGCCTTGTCGTCGTTGTTGCCACAGGCAGCAGCGGACAGGGCGAGCGCACCGACGAGGGCGATGGAGGCGATCTTGCGCATGCGGGTCAGGTCCTCTCGAGGAGCGGCAGGGTCGCCGCTGGGGTGTCTGCACGTCGTTCGGTGCAGGCGGCCGAGTGGTTCATCCGGACCACGTGCCGGTGGTCACACGTGGCTGTCGGGAGGTGGCCCGCGACGCACGGCACCCCGCGTCGCAGGCGCGACGCGGGGTGCCGGAGGTGCGGAGGGACTACTTCGCGGGGACGGCCAGCGTGATCTTGGCGACGCCGACCTTGAAGAACTCGGTCAGCGCGGTCGTGCCGTAGGTCTTGTCGAGCAGGTCGGCGGCGGCCTTGGTGAGGGAGACGGTGGTGCCCTCGAGCACGGCGTCCTTGCCCTCCATCTTCAGCGGCTGGAGGGTGCTGCCGTCGAGGAAGAACAGCGGGGCGCCCTTGACGACGCTGGTGCCGTTCGCGGAGACGTCACCGGTCAGCATGGAGGTGCCCGGGTCGACGACGAAGTTCGTGAGCTCGACCTTGGTCTTGCCGTCCGTGAGGGACAGGCCCGAGCCGTCGTGCTTGATCATGCCCTGGACGTAGGGGTCCACGGTGCCGGGCGTGTAGTAGGTCGCGTTGCCGCCGGTGATCGGGAAGCTGGCGACGCCGTCCTTGATGGTGGCGGTGCCGACCGGGGCGGGGGTGAGCTTGAGGCTGGTGAGGCCCTGCACGAAGCCGGGGTCGAGGGTGACCTGGGTCATCTTGCCGGTGAGGTTCGCGATCTGGGCGGCGGGCGTCGGGGACGCGGCGGCGGCCTTGGTGTCGCTGCCGGTGGAGGCGTCGTTGCTGCCGCAGGCGGACAGCGACAGGGCGAGCGCGCCGGCGAGGGCGACGGCGGAGACGGTCTTGTTCATGCGCATCGGGTCAGGGGTCCTCTCGGGGGGCCGGCAGGAGGTCCGCCGGCTCTGCTGTGCACGTTCGTGTCTGTCGTTCGGCGTCCCGCGGCGTCCGGTTCGGGACCCGACCTGTGGCGGCCCTCACACGGCGACCCGGTCGTAGGGTCGCCGCCGTGACCCGCGCCCGGCTGCTGCTGTCGGGGGCGCTGCTCGGGGTGGTCGCGCAGGCGGTGCTCGCGCACCTGACCTCCCTGCCCGGCGGGATCCTGGACCGCCGCTACCTGCTGCTCGGCGAGATCGGGCTGTGGTCGGCCGCTGCGGCCCTCACCGTCCTGTGCCTGCTGCGGCTGCCCCGCCGGCAGGCCGTCGCGCTGCTGCTGCTCGGCGCCGTCGTCGTGCGGCTGGCGTCGTTCTCGGCGAAGGCGCCCCTGTCCGACGACCTCTACCGCTACGCGTGGGACGGCGTGGTGCAGAGCCAGGGGACCGACCCCTACCGGTACCCGCCGCTGGCGCCGCAGCTGGCGCCCCTGCGCGACGCACCGGGCATGCACTGGATCTGGCCGCCGGGCAAGCGCGGCGACCGCGACCAGACGAAGATCAACCGGGCGGGGGTGCGCACCATCTACCCGCCGGTGGCCGAGGCGTGGTTCTGGCTGGAGCACCAGGTGGTGCCGCTCGAGGCGCGCGATCCCGGCTACGAGGGCGGCGGCATGGTGCTCGACCTCGCCGTGCTCGCGGCGCTGCTCGCCCTGCTGCGCTCCTCCGGCGGGGACGTCCGCTGGGCCGCCGTCTACGGGCTCACGCCCCTGCCGGTGCTGGAGGCGGTGCAGAACGCCCACGTCGACGTCCTGGGCGTGCTGCTCGTCTGCGGGGCCGTCGCCCTCGAGCGCCGCGGCCGGGTCCTCCCGGCGTCGGCGGTGCTCGCGCTCGCGACCCTGGTGAAGGTCTACCCAGCGCTGCTGTTCCCCCTGCTGGTGCGCCGCCGCCCGGTCGGCGCCGTGCTGGTCGCGGCCGCCGTCGCGGTGCTGGGGTACCTGCCGCACGTGCTCGCCGTCGGCACCCGCGTCGTCGGCTACCTGCCCGGCTACCTGCGCGAGGAGCAGTACGGCCAGGGCACCCGGTACCTGCTGGTCGGCCTGCTCGGGCTGCGCGGCGACGTCGCGACCGGTGTCGTCGCGCTCGGCGTCCTCGCGGTCGTGGTCTGGGCGCTGCGGACCGACCGGTCCCTGCCCGACGCCGGGGCACGGCTGCTGACCGGCGTCTTCCTGCTCATCACCCCGGTCCAGCCCTGGTACGCGCTGCTGCTCGTCGCGCTGGTGGCGCTGTCGGGGTTCTGGCCGGGGCTGGCCGTCGCCGCGGCCGCCTACCCCCTGTTAT
>JAOPWW010000053.1 GCA_025965495.1 Frankiales bacterium | reverse complement strand
CGATGACGGCGAGCATCCGCCGCTCCCGCGGCTCGGCCAGCGTGACGGCGACGCCCTCGCGGCCCGCCCGCCCGACCCGGCCGATCCGGTGGACGTAGGACTCGGCGGCGTTCGGGACGTCGAAGTTCACGACGTGGGTGAGCTGGTCGAGGTCGAGCCCGCGGGCGGCGACGTCGGTCGCGACGAGCAGCTCGGCGACGCCGCTGCGCAGCCGGCCCATCACGCGGTCGCGCTGCTCCTGCGAGAGCCCGCCGTGCAGCGCCTCCGCGCGGTAGCCGCGGCCGTTGAGCGTCTCGGTGAGGCCGTCGACGTCCTCGCGGGTGCGGCAGAAGACGATCGTGGCGACCGGCGCCTCGATGTCGAGGACCCGGCCGAGGGCCGCGGCCTTGTGCGAGCGCGGCACGACGTAGGCGACCTGGCGGACCTTGGGCGCCTCGCCCGGCTCGGTCGTCTCGCGCTGGATGAGGACCCGGACCGGGTCCTTGAGGTGCTTGCGCACCATGTGGTTGACCCGGCTGGGCATCGTGGCGCTGAACAGCACGGTCTGCCGCTCCTGCGGGGCCGCACCGAGGATGGCCTCGAGGTCGTCGGCGAAGCCCATGTCGAGCATCTCGTCGGCCTCGTCGAGCACGACGGTCTCGACCTCGTCGAGCTTGAGCGCGCCCCGCTCGATGAGGTCCTTGGCCCGCCCGGGAGTCGCCACGACGACGTCGACGCCGTGGTCGAGGACCTTCAGCTGCCGCCCGATGGGCTGGCCGCCGTAGACGGGCAGGACCCGGGCGCCGAGGTCGCGGCCGTACCGGTGGATCGCCTCGGAGACCTGCATCGCCAGCTCGCGGGTCGGCGCGAGGACCAGGGCGCGCGGGGAGCGTCCCCCGGGGCGGAGCCGCTGCAGCAGCGGAAGGGCGAACGCCGCCGTCTTTCCGGTGCCGGTCGCAGCCTGGCCGAGGACGTCGCGGCCGGCGAGCATCGGCGGGATGGCCTCGCGCTGGATCGGCGAGGGCTCCTCGTAGCCGAGGGAGGACAGGGCGGCGAGCAGCTCGGGCCGCAGGTCGAGGTCGGCGAAGGTGGGAGAGGGGCCGGACGGGTCGGGCGCGGACATGCGTCCATTGTCGCAGGACCGCGAGCAGGTCCGTCGACGCACGACGACCGCGTCCGGGCGGCCGCCGGTGCCGTGGGGGACGTCCCCCACGGCACCGACAGGTGAGAGCTAGGCCTTGGGGGCGGCGGCCCGGCGTCCGCCGCGGGCGCGCAGGGC
Organism: Frankiales bacterium; assembly: GCA_025965495.1. Lineage (GTDB taxonomy): Bacteria > Actinomycetota > Actinomycetes > Mycobacteriales > SCTD01 > RYN-122. Next base: position 1,801 of record JAOPWW010000053.1, on the reverse strand, counting down.
GCCGCCGCCCGCCTGGACCAGGGAGCGCGCCGTGGTGGCGCTGACGCCGTGCTTGCTGGCGAGCTCCTGCAGGGAGGCGCCGTCGGCGTACTCCTTCGCGAGGACCTTGGCCCGCTCCCCGCGCGCGGGGTCGGGCTTGCGGACGGCGCCGCCGCGCGAGCGCAGCGTCACACCGCGCTCGAGCAGGATGAGGCGCACGCGCCCGGCGCTGGTGCCGTGCTCCTCGCCCAGCTCGGCCAGGCTGCGTCCGGCCGCGTAGGCCTTCTCCAGCTGCTTGCCGAGGGTGTCGCGGTCGGCTGCTGTCAGTCGCTTGTGTCGTTCGAGGTCTGCCACATCATGAACCTAGCGCGCGCGGACCGCGTCACGCCAGTCGCTCGACCGGCAGCCTCTCGACGGTCAGCGTGAACCCAGCGTCGCGCAGGCGGTCGGCGAGGCGGGCGCCGATGCCGGTGGCGGGCGTGAGCACGCCGGCCGCCTCGGGCAGCGGGTCGAGCGCCAGCGCCAGGGCGCTCTCGCCCAGCATCACCGCCGTCGCGGCGTAGCCGGGATCGCCCTGGGCCCGGACGGTGCTGCGGTAGCGGGCGCCCGTCGTCGTGACGGTGGTGGTCTCGACGTGGAAGTGGCCGCTGTCGCGGGTGGCCTGGCTGGGGCCCTCGCCGGGGGCGGGGAGCACCTTGTCGAGCAGCCAGCGGGTGGGCGCGACCGCGAGCCCCGCGGCGACGCCGCCGGCACCGAGCGCGACGGCGGAGGCGAGCAGCGGGGCCGCCGGGCTGCCGCCGACCCCCATGACCTCGCTGTACCGGAAGCCGTGCCCGTAGCGGTACCCGGCGACGGCGTTGCTGCGGCGCACGATGCGCGTGTTGAACGGCGCCATGACGAACGGCGCGACCCACCGGCCGCCCAGGAGCGGCTCGCGGCGGGTGAGGAACAGGTCGCTCTCCTTGCCGTGGTCGGGCTCCGCGGCGCGGTCCGGGCTGAGCGTGTACGGGTCGGCGGTGAGCCGACGCTTGACCGCGTCGGCCTTGACGACGTCGACCTGCGTGCGCAGCGAGTCGATGGTCCCGCCGCTGACACCGCCGCGGGAGGAGACCAGGCACAGCAGCGTCTCGGTCAGCTCGCCCTCGCCGTCGGCAGCGGCCTGCTCCGCGGCGAGCAGGACGGACAGGTCCGAGGGGATGGAGTCGAACCCGCAGGCGTGGACGATCCGCGCGCCGCTGGCGACCGCGGCGTCGTGCGCGGTGTCGATGCTGTCGCGGACGAACAGGACCTCGCCGGTGAGGTCGGCGTAGTGGGTGCCGGTGCGTGCGCACGCCTGCACGAGCGGCAGGCCGAACTTCGCGTAGGGCCCGACCGTGGTGGCGACCGCCGTCGTGGAGGCCGCCATCGCGCCGACCGCCTCGTCGTCCGTGGAGTCGACGACGACGAGCGGCCAGTCCCGGGCGGCGGCCGGCAGGGTCGCGCGGACCGCCTCGCGCCGCTCGCGCGAGCGGCCGCCGAGGGCGATCCGGGCGCCTTCGGGTGCGGCTCCGGCGAGGTAGGCGGCCGTGAGGCGGCCGACGAAGCCGGTGGCGCCGTAGAGGACGAGGTCGTGCGTGCGGTCACCAGAGGACATGAGCTATCGACCCATCGTGTGGAACTCGGGGTTGGCCCGCATGGTCAGGGCGTGCGCCATGCGGTTGGACAGGGCGAAGAAGGCGGTGACGGCGCTGATGTCCCAGACGGCGTCGTCGTCCCAGCCGGCGTCGTGCAGCGCCTGGTGGTCGGCGTCGTCGACGAGCTCGGGGGTGCGGGACAGCTTGAC
>JAOPWW010000024.1 GCA_025965495.1 Frankiales bacterium | reverse complement strand
CGTCCGCTGGACCCTCACGGAGGTGGCCGACGAGTGCCGGCACTCGTCTATGTTCGGCCGGATGGTCGCCGTCACCGGCTGCCCGTCCTACCGGCCCGCGCCGTCGGTCGTCCGCCTGGGCCGGTTGTGCAAGACCGTCAGCGACTCCTTCCTCACCTTCGGCGGGACCCTGTACGTCGAGGAGCTGCTCGACGGCCTGCAGCGCGCCGCGATGAAGGACGAGTCCGTCCAGCCCATGGCCCGGCAGGTGTCGCGCGTGCACGTCGTCGAGGAGGCGCGCCACATCCGCTTCGCCCGGGAGGAGCTGCGCCTGGCCGCCCCCCGGCTCACGCCCCGACGCCGCCAGCACGCCCGGCTCGAGCTCGCCGCGGTCGCCTACTACGCGACGACGTCGCTCGTGCACCCCGACGTCTACGCCTCGGTCGGGCTGGACGTGCCCACCGCGGTCGCGGCCGCCGCGGCGAACCCGCACTGGAAGCAGGCCAAGCGCGACGCCGCGAAGGGCGCGATGGAGGTGCTGCAGGAGACCGGCCTGATCGGCGGGCCGACCCGGCGGCTGTGGGTGGCGGCCGGTCTGCTCGACTGACGGTCCGTCATCCCGAAGGAGCCCGTCGTGCAGTCCACCGAGGTCCGTCTCGTCTCCCGCCCGAAGGGCGAGCCGCAGCCGTCCGACTTCGCCCTCGAGACCGTCGAGGTGCGGGAGCCGGCCGACGGCGAGGTCGTCGTGAAGAACCTCTGGATGTCGGTCGACCCGTACATGCGCGGACGCATGAACGACGCGAAGAGCTACGTGCCGCCGTTCCGGCTCGGCGAGGTCATGGACGGGGGAGCGGTCGGCGAGGTCGTCGCGTCCGGGTCGGACAGCCACGCGGTCGGTGACCTGGTGCTGCACGGCATGGGGTGGCGCGAGGTCGCCGTCGGGCCGGCCAAGGCCTTCCGGCTCGTCGAGCGGGTCGAGCGGCCGTCCTGGTACCTCGGTGTGCTGGGCATGCCCGGGCTGACGGCGTACGCCGGGCTGTACCGGGTGGCGGCGTTCCAGCCGGGCGAGACGGTGTTCGTCTCGGGCGCCGCCGGCGCCGTCGGCTCGCTCGTCGGGCAGCTCGCGGTGCTGAAGGGCGGCACGGCGATCGGCAGCGCGGGGACGCCCGACAAGGTGGCGTGGCTCAGGGAGCTCGGGTTCGCGACCGCCTTCGACTACCACGACGGACCGGTCGCGCAGTCGCTGCGCGCAGCCGCTCCCGACGGCATCGACGTCTACTTCGACAACGTCGGAGGGGAGCACCTCGAGGCGGCGATCGGCTCGCTCAAGGTGCACGGGCGGGCCGCGATCTGCGGGATGATCGCCGCCTACAACGCCACCGAGCCGCCGGCCGCGCCGCGCAACCTCATGCAGGTCGTGGGCAAGCGGCTGCGCCTGGAGGGCCTGCTCGTCGGCGACCACGACGACCTCACGCCGGAGTTCCGCCGCGAGGTCGGGGCGGCGCTGGGTGACGGGCGGCTGCAGGCCCGCGAGACCGTCGTCGAGGGGATCGGCAACGCGGTCGAGGCCTTCCGCGGGCTGCTGCGCGGCGACAACACCGGGAAGATGGTCGTCCAGCTGTCGTAGGTCGGGCAGGACTCCGCACTGCGGTGGCGAAGACCTCGTGGTGGCACGCACCCTCCTCTCCGTCCTGCTCGCCGGCGTCACCGTCGCCGCCCTGGCCGCTCCAGGCGGCGCGGCCTCCACCGACGGCTACGTCGCCGACGCCGGCGGCTTCCGCTCGGTCCTGTCCTACGGGCAGGGGGAGACCGCCGACCTGACCGAGGTCGGTGCCCACGTGGCGACCGGCGCGGTCCCGGAGTCCTTCACCGACCAGGCGCCGCTCTACAACGCCGCGATCGCCTCCGACGACCCGTCGAAGCTCTACAAGGACTCCTCGTTCCGGCCCGAGAGCGCCGGGGGAGCCCTGACGAGCCCGCGCGCCGGCGTGCGGATCCTGCGCGACGCGACCTACGAGGTGCCGCGGATCTACGGCGACACCCGCGCCGACACCATGTTCGGTGCGGGCTACGCCGTGGCGCAGGACCGGCTGTTCTTCATGGACGTGCTGCGGCGGACCGCCGAGGGGCGGCTGTCCGGGCTGCTCGGACCCGACGCCGCGGCCGGGGACAGCGCCGCCCTCGGCACGTTCGACCTGTCGCCCGAGGAGCTGACCGCCGAGGTCGAGGACCTCCCGCGCACGAACGGCGTCGAGGGCGCCCGCGCCCTGCAGGACCTGCGCGACTACGTCGACGGCGTCAACGCCTACATCGCCGCGGCGCAGACCGACCCGACGCTGCTGCCGGGGGAGTACCCCGCGCTGGGCGCGACCCCCGAGACCTGGACCCTCGCCGACACCGCCGCCACGGGCTACCTGCTGATCGGGCAGTTCACGGCGTTCGGGAACACGGAGACGCAGCAGTCGATGATCCTCGGCGCCCTGCAGAAGCGCCTCGGTGCCGCCAAGGGCGCCCAGGTCTACGCCGACCTGCGCCGGGCGGAGGACCCCGAGACGACCTTCACCACCACGGAGCGCTTCCTCAGCGACGACCCCGGTCCGGTCGACCCGCGCGCCCGCGCCGCCGTCGACCCCGGGTCCTACGTGCTGCGAGACGCCGTCGAGGCCGCTCCGGCGTCGTCCGGACCCGCGTTGCCGGTGTGGGCGCGCGAGATGGCGACCAAGGGCCTGGGGCTGGAGAAGCACGCGTCCAACGCGGTGCTCGTGTCGGCCAAGAACTCCGCGACCGGCCATCCGCTGGCGGTCACGGGTCCGCAGGTCGGCTACTACTCCCCGCAGATCCTCGTCGAGCAGGAGCTGCACGGCCCGGGCGTCCAGGTCAGCGGCATGACCTTCCCCGGCGCCGGCCCGTACCCGTTGA
>JAOPWW010000021.1 GCA_025965495.1 Frankiales bacterium | reverse complement strand
CCGATGGGGATGCTCCGGTCGGTGAGCGACCTCGCGGCCGAGCGCGGCATCCCCGCCCAGGTCGCGGTCGAGGAGTCGATGGCCTGCGGCATCGGCGTCTGCATGACCTGCGTCCTCCCGGTCGTCGGCGACGACGACGTCACCCGGATGGTCCGGTCCTGCGTCGAGGGCCCGGTGTTCCTCGGCGACCGGGTCCGCTGGGACGACGTCGGGACGGTGCCGCCGGACGCCCTCGGAGCACCGCTGCCGGTGGGAGGCCACTGATGACCGTCGACATGACCACCACGCTCGCGGGCGTGGAGTTCCCCAACCCGGTCTTCACCGCGTCCGGCTGCGCCGCGGCCGGGCAGGAGCTGGACCAGTTCTTCGACGTCACCGAGCTCGGCGGTGTGGTCACCAAGTCGATCATGCTCGCGGCGCGGTCCGGCCGGGCGACGCCGCGGATGGCCGAGACCCCGAGCGGGATGCTCAACTCGATCGGCCTGCAGGGCCCGGGGATCGAGGCGTTCCTGGACAAGGACCTCACCTGGCTCGCCGACCGCGGCGCGCGCGCCGTCGTGAGCATCGCGGGCGGCAGCGTCGAGGACTACGCGTCGCTCGCCCAGAGGCTGCGCGGCCGCCCCGGCCTGTCGATGGTCGAGGTGAACATCTCCTGCCCCAATGTCGAGTCGCGGGGACAGGTCTTCGCCTGCGACCCGCGCGCGGCCTCGGAGGTGGTGGCGGCCGTGCGGAAGGCGACGGAGCCGGGGATCCCGGTGTTCGCCAAGCTCAGCCCGGACGTCACCGACATCGCCGAGATCGCCCGGGCCTGCGTGGACGCCGGCGCCGACGGCCTGTCGGTCATCAACACCCTGCTCGGCCTCGCGATCGACGTCGACACCATGCGCCCGGTGCTCGGCGGCATCACGGGCGGGCTGTCCGGCCCGGCCATCCGCCCGGTCGCGGTGCGGTGCGTCTGGCAGGTGCACCAGGCGCTGCCCGACGTCCCGATCCTCGGCATGGGCGGCATCCGCACCGGCCGGGACGCGCTCGAGTTCGTCCTGGCGGGGGCCAGCGCGGTGAGCGTCGGCACGACCGTCTTCGGCGACCCGACCGCTCCGATCCGGGTCCTCGACGAGCTGCGGCAGGCCCTCGCCGACCGCGGCTTCGCACGGCTGCAGGACGCCGTCGGGCTGGCCCACCGGCCACCCGAGCCGGCGGTCGTGACGCCGGACCTCGGCCTGGAGCTCACCGGCGCGGCCCTGGACGACGCCGAGCCCGCCATCGACGCTCCTGGAGCCGGCGGGTACGCCCGGTGACCGCCCCCGTCGCCGTCGCCCTGGACGCCCCCGACGCCGCCACCGCGGTCCGCTGGGCCGCCGCGGTCGCCCCGCACGTCCAGGTGCTCAAGGTCGGTCTCGAGCTGTTCTGCGCGACCGGCCCCGGGATCGTCGACGAGGTCCGCCACGACCGCGACGTGTTCCCCGACCTCAAGCTGCACGACATCCCCAACACGGTGGCGGGGGCGGCCCGGGCGGTCGCCCGCCTGCGGCCGCGGTTCCTCACGGTGCACGCCGCCGGCGGAGCGGACATGGTCCGGGCGGCCGTCGAGGCGGCTCCCGACGTCACCATCACGGCGATCACGGTCCTGACGAGCCTCACCGCCGCGCACCTGGAGGCCGTCGGGCTGGTCGGCCCGCCCGCCGACGCCGTCCGCCGTCTGGCCGTGCTGGCCGTCGAGGCCGGAGCCGGCGCGCTCGTCTGCTCGCCCCAGGAGGTCGCGCTCGTGCGCTCCGTCGTCGGTCCGGACGTGGTCCTCGTGACCCCCGGGGTCCGGCCCGCCGGCTCGGCCGTCGCCGACCAGGCCCGCGTGGCCACGCCGCAGCAGGCCCTCGCCGACGGCGCGGACCTGCTCGTCGTGGGCCGGCCGATCACCGGTGCGGCCGACCCCGGCGACGCCGCTCGAGACCTGGCCGCGAGCCTCTGACGCAGACGGCCCCGGGACCCGCGACCTAGCGCGGGCCCGGCAGCTCGACCGGGGTCCGCGGCACGGGCAGCAGTGCCCGCCCGATGGTGGCCCCGACGACGGCGGCCGGGCCGGGTCGCGACAGCAGGTACCCCTGCGCCGAGCCGCCGCCGTGGGCGACCAGGAAGTCCAGCTGCGGCTCGGTCTCGACGCCCTCGGCCACCACGGTCATGCCGAGCCCCTGGGCCATGGCGAGCGCGGCGACCAGCACGGGCGACCCGGGGCGGCCGTCGTCGAGGCTGCTGACGAACGCCCGGTCGATCTTGAGGGTGTCGAAGGGGTAGGACGCCAGGCGCGACAGGGACGAGTACCCCGTGCCGAAGTCGTCCAGGGCCAGCCCGACCCCGGCGGTGTGCAGCCGTCCGAGGACGGCCTTGACGTCGTCGTCGTCGTGGAACAGCAGGCTCTCGGTGACCTCGACGACGAGCGCCGCCGGCGGCAGGCCGTGGCGTGCGAGCGCCTCGAGGACGGTCGCCAGGAACGCGGGCTCCGACAGGTGCCGGGCACTCACGTTCACGGCGACGGTGAGGGCGGGGGAGGTGCGGCGCCACAGGGCGACCTGCGCGCACGCCGCCTCCAGCACGTGGCGCTCGAGCTCGACGACGAGGCCGCTGCGCTCGGCCGCCGGGATGAAGTCGACCGGCGAGACCGGTCCGCGGACCGGGGAGGTCCAGCGGGCGAGCGCCTCGAACCCCGAGACGCGGTCGGCGACGAGGTCGACGACGGGCTGGTAGTGCACCTCGAGCTGGCCGGCGGACAGCGCCTCGCGCAGGTCGGACTCGAGCAGCAGCCGGTCGCGGACGGCGGCGTGCATGGCGGCGTCGAAGGCCCGCACCTGCCCGCGGCCGCCGTCCTTCGCGGCGTACATGGCGGTGTCGGCGTCGCGCAGCAGGTGGTGGGCCGTGCTGTCGCAGCGGTCGGCGACGACGGTCCCCGCGCTCGCGCCCAGCACGACCTCGACCGCGTCCAGGCGCAGGGGGCGGGCCAGCGCGGCGACGAGCCGGTCGGCGACGCCCCGCACGACCTCGTGGGCCTCCGGGTGGCGCAGCATGACCGCGAACTCGTCGCCGCCGAGGCGGGCCAGCAGCGCGTCCTCGCGCAGGCAGCTGCGCAGGCGCTGCGCGACGGCGACCAGCAGGACGTCGCCGGCGTCGTGGCCGAAGCCGTCGTTGACCTGCTTGAAGCCGTCGAGGTCCAGGAGCACGACGGCGACCAGGCCGCCGGGTCCCGGGTCGCCGACGGCGCGCTGCAGCGCGTCCGCGAACGCACCGCGGTTCGGCAGTCCGGTGAGCGGGTCGAGCCCGGTGCGCCGCTGGGCCGCGGCGAGCTCGGCGGTCCGGGCGACGACCTTGGCCTCCAGCGACTGCGACAGCGCGTCGTTCTCCAGGCTCAGGAGCTGCTGGCGGGCGACGAGGGCGACGACGAGGACCAGGGAGAGCGCGGTCAGGAAGGCGCCGAGGCCGTCGACGAGCCGGCCGGACAGCAGCAGGGCTGCGCCGGCGACCAGGGCGGGCACGCCGGGCAGCAGGCGCCCCCGGGCCTCCCGCACGGCGCTGCCGGGGACCGCTGACGGGGCGGCGGCGACGACGGCCAGGAGCAGGAACGAGGCGCTGTAGAGCAGGTCGCACGGGCCGCCGACCACGTAGGCGTCCCGGCCGGCCAGGAGCGAGTAGAGCGCGTCCGCGCCGGAGACCCCCGCGACCGCCAGGGCCACGAGCACCCGCCGGTCGGTCAGGCCGCGCCGCAGCCGCTCGACGACGACCACGACGACCGAGCCGACGAGCACGTCCAGCACCGGGAAGGCCAGCGCGACGGTCGTCGCGACCCTGCCTCCGTCGCTGCGGGACAGGTTGCCGAGCGCCCCCAGCCAGGCGACCACGAGGAACGACGACGCCACGACGACGCCGTCCAACAGCAGGCGGACCCGGCCGGCGCGCCGCACCGGCACGCCCGGGAGCCGGAGCAGGGCGGGGACGACCAGCAGCGGCCAGCACAGGTACCCGGCGTCGGCGAGGGAGGGGAACGGCGCGGCGTCGCCGAGCACCAGCTGCTCGTAGCCCCACACGACGCTGCCCGCGCCCCAGGCCAGGCAACCGGCCGTCAGCAGGCGCCAGGAGACCGCGCCGGCGGTGTCTCGACGGGAGGCGCGCAGGCAGGACACCGCGGCGACGGCGGGCAGCACGACGAAGGCGGCGTCGAAGACCCGCTCGCGCAGGGAGCCGGTCCCGGGGGCGAGGTTCCCGACCGCGGCCAGTGCGGCCAGCACGGCGACGGCGAGCACCGGGCGGACGCGGGTCGCGACGACGTGCGGCACGGACGCTCCACGCGGTCGGGGGCGCGCACGCCCAGGGGAGGGGGCCGCGCCCCGGCCGGAGGCGCGGTCGCCCGCGGTCACCGGTCGCCCGGCTCCTGTCGTGCTTCGGCGGACCGGCCCGGGACTTGAGGGTGAGCAGCCCCTGGCGTTGCTCCCGGACGCCGTCCCCCACTAGGTTCGCCGGGTCCGCCGTCCGCGCGGGTGTGCCGACCGTGAGAGGACTCCGCGTGCCCCTGCCGACCCTGACTCCCGAGCAGCGGGCCGCCGCCCTGGAGAAGGCTGCCGAGGCGCGGCGCGCCCGGGCCGCCCTGAAGGTGCTCCTGAAGTCCAGCGGCACCAGCCTGTCCGACGTCCTCGCCGACGGCGCCACCGACGACGTCGTCGGGAAGATGAAGGTCGTGGCGGTGCTCGAGTCGATGCCCGGCGTCGGCAAGGTCCGGGCGCAGCAGATCATGGAGCGCCTGGAGATCAGCCCGTCGCGCCGCGTCCGCGGGCTCGGCGTCAAGCAGCGCGAGGCCCTGCAGCGGGAGTTCGGCGGCTCTTGAGCTCCGCGAGCGACGGCGCGGCCCGTCTGACCGTGCTGTCGGGTCCCTCCGGGGTCGGCAAGGGCAGCGTGATCGCGGTCGTCCGGCGGCGGCACCCCGACGTCTGGCTGTCCGTCAGCGTGACGACCCGGTCGCCGCGGCCGGGGGAGACCGACGGGGTGCAGTACCACTTCGTGTCGCCCGAGGAGTTCGCCGCGATGGCCGAGCGGGGCGACCTGCTGGAGCACGCCTCCTACGCCGGCAACTCCTACGGGACGCCCCGGGCGCCGGTGCAGGAGCAGCTCGCGGCCGGGCGTCCGGCGCTGCTGGAGATCGAGCTCCAGGGGGCGCGGCAGGTGCGGCAGAGCATGCCCGAGGCCCAGCTGGTGTTCCTCAAGCCGCCGAGCTTCGAGGAGCTGACCCGGCGGCTCAAGGGCCGGGGGACCGAGGCCCCCGAGCGGGTGCTCGAGCGGCTGCAGCTGGCGATGACCGAGATGGCGGCCGAGCCCGAGTTCGACGTCGCGGTCGTCAACGACGACCTCGAGCACGCGGCCGACCGGCTGGTAGAGTTGATGAAGATCACCTGAAGTCGAGCACCCTGACGCCAAGTACAACGAGGAGCACCGTGGCAGGCACCGTCGCCAACCCGATCGGCATCACCAACCCCCCGATCGACGAGCTGCTCGCCGCCACCGACTCGAAGTACTCGCTGGTCATCTACGCCGCCAAGCGCGCGCGCCAGATCAACGCCTACTACTCGCAGCTCGGCGAGGGCCAGCTCGAGTACGTCGGCCCGCTGGTCGAGACCGGCGTGCAGGAGAAGCCCCTGTCCATCGCGCTGCGCGAGATCAACGCCGGTCTGCTGTCCCACGAGCAGACGCCGGACGACGCCGCCGTCTGACGTGGGCAACCGCCCCCGCGTCGTCCTGGGCGTCGCCGGGGGGATCGCCGCCTACAAGGCGTGCGAGCTGCTGCGGCAGCTGACCGAGACCGGCCACGACGTGAAGGTCGTGCCCACCGCC
>JAOPWW010000014.1 GCA_025965495.1 Frankiales bacterium | reverse complement strand
CTCGATCTCCGCGCCGGCCAGGTCGATGGTGGCGGGCACGCAGCGCAGCCGGGGCACGCCGGCCGCGGGCTGGACGACGTCGGCGATCGCCTTGCCCTCGACGAGCACGCTGTAGACGTCGGGCGTGCCGACGTGGTGCTCGACGCCGAGGGCGGTGCTGGCGTTGCCCTGCGGGTCGAGGTCGATGACGAGCACCTCGGCGCCGTGCAGGGCCAGCGCCACCGCGAGGTTGACGGCGCTCGTCGTCTTGCCGACGCCGCCCTTCTGGTTCGCCACGGTGATGACCCGCAGCGACGCCGGCTTCGGGAACGGCGCGAACCCCCGACCGGACAGCACCCGGGTGGCGGCGGCCGCGGCGGCCGCGATGGGGGTGTCGTCACTACCGGACAGGGACGCGCGGACCGAGTCGGCCATGGCGTCGACGTCGGGCTCCGCGGACCCGGCCGGGACGCCCGCGGACGCGGCCGGGGTGCCTGCGGCCGCGGTCGCGATGTCTGGGGCCGCGGCTGCGATGTCTGGAGCCGCGGCTGCGTCGGGGGTACCCGGGACCACTGCCGAGGGGGTCGAGGAGCGGTGGGGGGTTCCCCCCACGGCGTCGGAAGCAGGGGCAGGCGGCGCCTCCGGCTCGTCGGGCTCCACCGCCGGCTCGTCCCCCGGCCAGCCGAGCGGGCCCGCCGGCTCGGTCACGGGGTCGGGCCAGCCGAGCCCGGTCACCGGCGTCCCCGCTGCACGAACCCCTTGTGCGCGACCTGCTGCTGGGCGCCCTTGCGCGGGGCCTTCGCGGCCGCGGTGGCCTCGCCGCGCTCGACGACGACGACCCGGGCGAAGGTGCCGAGGGCCTCCGACCCGACCTGGACGACGGACGCCCCGGCCGACCCGGCGTGCTTGAGCGCGGCGCCGGCCTGGGCCAGCTCGGCCTCGGCCTGCTCGCCCTTGAGCGCGAGCAGCCGCCCGCCGGGCGCGATGAGCGGCAGGGCCCAGCCGGCCAGCTTGTCCAGGGGCGCGACCGCACGCGCGGTGACGACGTCGACGAGCACCTTGCCGGCGAGCTCCTCGGCCCGCGCGCGGCGGACGACGACGCCGGTCAGCCCGAGGGTCTGGACGGCCTCGGTGAGGAAGGTCGCGCGGCGCAGCAGCGGCTCGCAGAGCACGACGGTGACGTCGGGGCGGGCCGCGGCGAGCACCAGGCCGGGCAGGCCGGCGCCCGAGCCGAGGTCGAGCACGGTCTGGCCGGCCTCGACGAGCTCCGACAGCCCGGCGCAGTTGAGGACGTGCCGCTCCCACAGGCGAGGCGTCTCCCGCGGGCCGAGCAGGCCGCGCTCGACGCCGGCGGTGGCGAGCAGCTCGGCGTAGGCGACGAGGACCGGCAGCCGGTCGCCGAAGACCTCGGCGGCCGCGGCCGGGACGGGCTGCAGGTCCGCCGGGGAGGGACTGGGGCTCGTCACGCGCCCGGCAGGACGACGACGCGGCGCTCCGGCTCGACGCCCTCGGACTCGCTGTGCACACCGTCGACCGCGGCGACGGCGTCGTGCACGACCTTGCGCTCGAACGGCGTCATCGGCGCGAGCCGCGCGGGCTCACCGCTGTCGAGGACCTTCTTCGCCGTCCGGGTGCCGATCTCGGTGAGCTCGGTCTTGCGGCCGGCCCGCCAGCCGCCGATGTCGAGCATGAGGCGGCTGCGGACGCCGGTCTGCTGCACGACGGCGAGCCGGGTCAGCTCCTGCAGCGCCTCAAGCACCGTCCCGCCGGGGCCGACGAGGGCGTCGAGGCCCTCACCCACGATGGCGACGACGGCGCGCTCGCCCTCGACGTCCATGTCGATGTCGCCGTCGACGTCGGCGATGTCGAGCAGGCGCTCGAGGTAGTCGCCGGCGATGTCGCCCTCCTGGACGAGCAGGTCGGCGCTGGACGTGCTGTCGGTGCTCACGGTGGTGCCCTTCTGGCTGCGGTCTGGTCGGCGAGGGGGAGGGCTAGCGACGTCCGCCGCGCGGCCTCTTCTTGTTCTTGCGGCTGCCGGAGGCCTTGCCGGTGGGGGTGCCGGGCTTGGGCGCGGGCGGCGGGGTGGCGACGGCGACCGAGCCGGAGCCCGCGGGGGTCGCGAGCGCGGTCCCCCCGGTGCTCTTGCCGAGGTCGACGCCGCCCGACGTCCCCTTCGGCGAGGCTGCGGCCGCCGACCCGACAGGGGGCATGCGCTTGATGACGTAGGCCTGCTGGCCCATGGACCAGACGTTGGTGGTCAGCCAGTAGAGCAGGACGCCGACCGGGAAGAAGACACCGGAGAAGGCGAACGACAGCGGCAGGACGTAGAGCATCGTCTTCTGGACCATGGCCTGCTGCGGGTCGGCGTTCGCCCCGGCCCGGGCCATCATCTGCTTCTGCGTGTAGAAGGTCGACGCGCCCATGCCGATGACCATCAGCGCGGCGACCAGGCGGACGACGATCGCCTTCGCGTCGAGCTCCTGCAGCAGCGACGCCGGGCTGTTGAACGCCGCGGACAGCGGCGCCCCGAGGACCTTGGCCCGGCCGCCCTCGGACAGCAGCTGCGCCGACAGGCCGTACTTCGGGGTCGCGTTCGGCTTGAACTCGCGCATGACCCGGAACAGCGCGAAGAACACCGGCAGCTGCAGGACCAGGGGGGCGCAGCCCGAGATCGGGTTCGCGCCGTGCTCCTTGTACAGCTTCATCATCTCGGTGTTGAGCGTCTCGCGGTCGCCCTTGTGGAGCTTCTGCAGCTCCTTCACCTTCGGGGCGATCTCCTGCATCCGCCGTTGGGACCGGATCTGCTTGACGAACAGCGGGAACAGCACGAGCCGCACGGTCATCGTCAGCAGCACGATCGACAGGCCCCAGGCCCATCCGCTGCCCGAGGGCAGGCCGGCGCTGGTCAGCAGGCTGTGGATCGTCTTCAGGATCAGCGCCACGGGCGTGGCGAGGAAGGAGAACACGGTCAGCCTCCAGGGCTGGATCGGGACGTGCGCAGCGGTGCGGGCGGGTGCAGGGCGGGCCTGTGCGGGTCCATCGTCGCTGACGCGCGGCCGCGGCGGGTGGTCGAGCGTCGGGTCGGCCGCTCCCGAGCGGGCGGGACGGGGTCGTGGCCGCCTGGGTGGAACGGGTGGCAGCGGGCCAGCCGGCGCAGGGAGAGCCAGCTGCCGCGGCCGGCGCCGTGCACCTGCAGCGCCTCCAGGGCGTAGGTGCTGCAGCTCGGCGCGAACCGGCAGTGCGGCGGCGTGAGCGGGGAGACCCAGCGGCGGTAGGACCGCACCAGGACGAGCAGCACGCGGGCGACCGGGCTCATCCGCGGGGCCTGACGGCCCGGGCGAGCGCGGCGTCGAGGTCGAGCCCGAGGGCCGCGCTGTCGGCGGTCGCGGCCGGCGGCGCCGCCCGGACGACCAGGCGCGTGCCCGGGGGCAGGCCGCCGATCCGGTCGCGCAGCAGGTGACGCAGCCGCCGGCTGACCCGGCTGCGCACGACCGATCCGCCGACGGCCTTGCTGACGACGAGCCCGGCCTTGACCGGGCCCTGCGGGTCCTCCGGGACGCTCAGGTGCACGGTGAGCAGCGGGCGCCCGGCGCGCCGGCCCCGCCGCACGACCTCGCTGAAGTCGGTGCGGCGGACGAGCCGGTGCTCCGGCGGCAGCACGCTGACCCTCCTGGGAGCGGACGAGCGGGGCGGGCGTGGGGTGCCCTGCCTCCGGACCGGCGGCGTCAGGCCGACGGCGGTCGGGCCGGCAGCGTCAGGCCGACAGCTCGTCGCGGCCCTTGCGGCGGCGCGCGGCGAGGATGGCGCGGCCCGCACGGGTGCGCATGCGCAGCCGGAAGCCGTGCGTCTTCGCGCGGCGGCGGTTGTTCGGCTGGAAGGTGCGCTTGCTCACGGCGGGGACTCCGATGACGACGGGGCGGAGGCGGTCCTGGACGCCGGGGGGCGGTCCGGGGGTCCTCCACGGGGTGGGGCGTGCTCGCCGGGGCGGGCACAGACCGCTACACGCTACAGGCTCTCCGCAGGGGGGTCGAGCAGGCGCGTCGGACCGTCGGAACGTGTTCTCCCGGAGTCCTTGCGGTCGTCGACCAGCGGCTGTTAGCGTCCTCCCGCCGGTCGGCCCCTCGGGGTCGACTCGCCGACAGGACTCCGCCTCGCGGGTCACGCCGGGTGCCGGGAGCGGTCAGGACCGCGACGCCGCGCCCCGCCAGCACGGCACACTCCTCTCTCCACAGGTTGTGGACACAGGTGTGGACGACCGGGCGGCGGACGGCGCCGCCCCGACGACGAGAGCCCGAGGACCCGCGTGACCGACCTCCCGCCCCCTGCCGACGCCACGCACCTCGAGGCCCTGTGGCAGAGCGTGGTGGGGGCGCTGGGCGACGGCGTCCTGTCCCCCCAGCACCGGGCGTGGCTCGGGCTGACCCGGCCGCTGGGCCTGGTCGAGGACACCGTCCTGCTCGCGGCGCCGAACGAGTTCGCCAAGGACGTCCTGGACAGCCGCCTGCGACCGGTCCTCGCGTCCGCGCTGTCGACGGCCTACGGCCGGCAGGTCCAGGTCGCCGTGACCGTCCAGCCCACGAGCGAGCCCCCCCTCGACACGGACGACGACGACGCCGGGCCCGACCCCTACGAGGACGCCCCGCTGGCGCACGTCCGGGCGCTGCCCGGGACCGGGCGCGACCGTCCCTCGGACACCTTCCCGGGCCCGGGTGCCGGCCGGGCCGAGCCGGTCGAGCCGGCGCGCCTGAACCCGAAGTACACCTTCGAGACCTTCGTCATCGGCGCGAGCAACCGGTTCGCGCACGCCGCGTCGGTCGCCGTCGCCGAGGCGCCGGCCAAGGCCTACAACCCGCTGTTCGTCTACGGCGAGAGCGGCCTCGGCAAGACGCACCTGCTGCACGCCGTCGGCCACTACGCGCAGAACCTCTTCGTCGGGGCGCGGGTCCGGTACGTGAACTCCGAGGAGTTCACCAACGACTTCATCAACAGCCTGCGCGACGACAAGGCGCAGGCCTTCCAGCGCCGCTACCGCGACGTCGACGTCCTGCTGGTCGACGACATCCAGTTCCTGG
>JAOPWW010000542.1 GCA_025965495.1 Frankiales bacterium | reverse complement strand
CTCGGCTCCGCGGGGCACGAGGGCGACGGCGCAGCCGCCGAAGCCGCCCCCGGTCATGCGCGCCGCCACGGCGCCGGCCGAGACGCTGGCGGCCACCGCGGTGTCGAGCTCCGGGCAGGAGATCCGGAAGTCGTCGCGCATCGAGGCGTGGGAGGCGGCGAACAGCCGGCCGACCTCGTCGAGGTCTCCTGCCGCGAGCGCGTCGACGACCCGCAGCACGCGGTCGTCCTCGGTGACGACGTGGCGGGCGCAGCGCTGCAGCTCGCCGGTCAGCCGGGTCTCGACGTCGTCCTCGGTCGCGTCCCGCAGGGCCGGTACGCCGAGGGCGGCCGCGGCCTGGTCGCAGGCGGTCCGGCGGGCGGCGTACTCGCCGGTCGCGTGCGCGTGGTGCACGCGGGTGTCGAGCACGAGCAGCGTCAGGCCCCGGGCGGCCAGGTCCAGGGCGACGTGCTGCACCTGCAGCGACCGGCAGTCCAGCAGCAGGGCACTGCCGGCCCGTCCGCGCAGGGACGCGGTCTGGTCCATGATCCCCACCGGGGCGCCGACGACGTCGGTCTCGGCGCGGCGGCAGACGGTCGCCATCGCCGTGCGGTCCAGCAGCGCAGGCCCGCCGGGAGCGCTCGAGAGGTCCACGAGGGCGAGGCAGACGGCCGCCTCCAGCGCCGCACTGGACGACAGCCCCGCGCCCGCGGGGACGTCCGAGCTGAGCAGCACGTCGACACCGGGCACGTCGAGCCCGGCCTCGCGCAGCGCCCAGACGACGCCGAGCACGTAGGCCGACCAGCCGGACGCGCGACCCGGACCGAGGCCGTCCGCCGTGGTCGTGACGGTGCCCGGCAGGTCCAGGGAGCGGCAGCGGAAGACGCCGTCGTCCCGCAGCCGGACGGCGGCGAGGACTTCCCGGTCGATCGCGGCGGGCAGCACCCAGCCGTCGTTGTAGTCGGTGTGCTCCCCGAGCAGGTTGACCCGGCCCGGTGCGGCCCAGACGCCGCCGGGCTCGGCCGACAGCTCGCGGCGGAAGACGTCGGCGAGCGCGCTGCCGCGCTGCTGCACCTGCACGCTGCCTCCTCCCGGACGGCCCCGGGACCGCGCGGGACCGGGACGGCGGACGCCGTCGTCGGGCTGACCGAACCACAGGTTGTGAGCGCTCACAAGCGGTCCGGAGCGTTGCGCCGCCGTTGCGGTCACGGTGCGGACACGGCGTGACCGATCTCACCCAGAACGCTTGACGGCGCTCGTTGTGAGCGCTAACACTGCGCCACCCCACCTCGGGGAGGACGGCGACAGGGCGGAGCAGCAGGTGACCAGCACCGAGCAGCAGGCGGGCACGGCCCGGCAGGCGGTGGTGGTCGGCGTCGACTTCGGGACGCTGTCCGGTCGGGCCGTGGTCGTGCGGGTCAGCGACGGCGCGGAGCTCGGCAGCGCGGTCAGCACCTACCGCCACGGCGTCCTCGACCGCACGCTGCCCTCGGGCACCGAGCTCCCGCCGGACTGGGCGCTGCAGGTGCCGGCGGACTACGTGGACGTGCTGCGCGAGGCCGTGCCCGCCGCCGTCGTCGCCGCCGGTGTGGACCCCTCCCAGGTGATCGCCATCGCCACGGACTTCACCGCCTGCACCCTCCTGCCGGTCGCCGCGGACGGGACCCCGCTGCTCGAGCTGCCGGGCCTGTCCGACCGTCCCCACGCCTACGTCAAGCTCTGGAAGCACCACGCGGCGCAGGGCCAGGCCGACCGCATCAACGCCCTCGCCGAGCAGCGCGGGGAGCGGTGGCTCGCCCGCTACGGCGGCCGGCTGTCGTCGGAGTGGGTGCTGGCCAAGGGGCTGCAGCTGCTCGAGGAGGACCCCGAGCTCTACGCCCGCGCGGACTCCCTGGTCGAGGCGGCCGACTGGATCGTCTGGCGTCTGTGCGGCGTCGACGTCCGCAACGCCTGCACCGCCGGCTACAAGGCCGTGCTGCAGGACGGCGAGTACCCGTCGCGGGAGTTCCTCGATGCGCTGCACCCGGGCTTCGCCGGCTTCGTCGACGACCTGGTGCGCCGTCCGGTGAAGGCGCTCGGCGAACCGGCTGGGACCCTCACCGCGCAGGCCGCCGCCTGGACCGGCCTGCCCGAGGGGATCGTCGTCGCCGTCGGGAACGTCGACGCGCACGTGACGGCGCCGGCGGCGCTGGCGGTGGAGCCGGGGCAGCTGGTCGCCATCATGGGGACCTCGACCTGCCACGTCATGAGCTCCGACGTCCTGGCCGAGGTGCCCGGCATGTGCGGGGTCGTCGACGGCGGCATCGTCCCGGGGCTGTGGGGCTACGAGGCCGGCCAGAGCGGCGTCGGCGACGTCTTCGGCTGGTTCGTCGACACGTGCGTACCGGCGTCCTACGCGACCGACGCCGCCGCCCAGGGCCTGAGCGTCCACGAGCACCTCACCGCCCTGGCCGCCCGTCAGCAGGTGGGCGAGCACGGCCTGGTCGCCCTCGACTGGCACAGCGGCAACCGCTCGGTCCTCGTCGACCACGAGCTGTCCGGTGTCGTCGTCGGACTGACCCTCTCGACGCGTCCCGAAGACGTGTACCGCGCCCTCGTCGAGGCGACCGCCTTCGGGGCGCGCACCATCGTCGAGGCCTTCGAGGCCGCCGGCGTGCCCGTGACGGAGTTCGTCGTCGCGGGAGGGCTGCTGAAGAACGCCTTCCTCATGCAGGTCTACGCCGACGTGCTGCGCCGGCCGCTGTCGGCGCTCACCAGCGAGCAGGGGCCGGCCCTCGGTGCGGCCATCCACGCGGCCGTCGCCGCCGGCG
>JAOPWW010000540.1 GCA_025965495.1 Frankiales bacterium | reverse complement strand
TGCCGACCGTGCTCCGCCCCGGCGACCCCGTCCGCACCCGCCTCGACCAGGCGGGCCGCCCCGTCGGGCTCCTCGGTGCGGTGCACGGCCAGCAGCCACGCGCGCGGCAGCGCACGCCTCACCCTGGCCACGGTCCGCGCCGCCGCGTCGACGCCGTGCCGCGCGACGAGGACCACCCGCAGCGGCGGCTCGCCCTCGGGCCGGTCCCGCAGGCCGGTCTCGTCGGTGGCCCACGAGACGCTGCCTCCCAGGTCCGTGGTCAGGCTGGCGGCGAGCGCCTGGGCGGCCAGCCGCTGCTCGTCGAGGACGCAGATCGGGACGATGTCGCACCTCCGGGACCGTGGGGCTGTCGCACAGGAGGGAGCCGGGGAGGCGCTGCGTGATACACGGCCCCCGCGGCTGCCGTAGTGCGGGCGCGGGGTGGCCGGGACCGCACCCGCTGTCAGGGTCGGCTCGTGACCCGAGCGGCTGGACCTGCGACGACCCCTGACGACGACCGCGTCTGCGTGGTCATGCCCGTGCGCCAGGAGGGTGCCCGGCTGCAGGCGGTCCTGGCCGCCGTGAGCGCCCAGGACTGCCCGGAGCTGGACCAGATCGTCGTCGCTCTCGCGCCGGGCGACGACCTCACCGAGCGCCTGGTGCTCGCCTGGGCGGCCGAGGAGCCGCGGGCGGTGGTGATCGCCAACCCGGAGGGCATCGTCAGCCCCGGCCTCAACCGTGCCCTCGCCGCGTCCTACCAGCGGTACGTCGTCCGGGTCGACGGTCACTGCCTCGTCCCGCCCGACCTCGTGTCGCACCTGCTCGCGACAGTGCGGCGCACCGGGGCGACGTGTGCCGGTCCGCGGCTGCGCACCTGCGGAGAGGGGCACGTGCAGCGCGGCATCGCCGCCGCCATGAGCTCTTCGCTCGGGGTCGGCGGCGCACGGTTCCGCACCAGCACCGCCTCGGACTGGGTCGACACGGTGGCCTTCGGCCTCTACGAGCGCGGCGTCCTGGCCCGCCTCGGCGGGTTCCGGCCCGAGCTGGTGCGCAACCAGGACGACGAGCTCAACGCGCGCGTGCGGCGGGACGGCGGGCGCATCTACCTCGACGCCGACGTGTGCGTCGACTACTTCCCCCGGGACTCCCTGCGCGGCCTCGGCCGGCAGTACTACGAGTACGGGTACTGGCGGACCGTGACGGCCCGGACCTGCGGGGACGCCCTCCGGGTCCGGCAGCTCGTCCCGGGACTGCTCGTCGCCGGTGTCGCGGGGGGTGCCGTGCTCGCGGCGGTCGGGCTCTGGCAGCCGCTCGCCGCCGGGCTGTCGCTCTACGCCCTCGGCCTCCTGGCGCTCGCCGGGCAGTCCCTGCGGCGGACCCGGCGGGTGCTCGCCGCCGCCGTCAGCCCGGCCGCGGGCGCGGTCATGCACCTCGCCTACGGCGCGGGCCTGTGGAGGTCCCTGCTCCGGCCGAGCATGCTGCGGCCGTGGCCGGAGGCGCTCCCGCCCCTCCCGCCGCTCACCTCCCCGCAGCCGCTCCCCCTGCACGCACCACCGGCCGTGCCGGAGGCGCTCGGGTCCCTGGAGGCGCTCCCCGTGCCCGGCGCGTGAGCGCACCTGCCTCCACGCGCGGCCACCCGGAGACGGCGCTCCGACCGTGGCGCGGCCCCGCGGAGGCGCTCGTCGTCGTCGCCGTCACCGTGCCGACGGCGACGCTGGGCGGCGTCCTGGCCACCGAGGGCTCCGACCCGGTCCGCCTCGCGACCTGGGCCTTCCTGGTCGCGGCGGTGGCCGGGCTCGCGCTGGCGCCCCGGGGTCTGCTGGCCGCGAGGACCTGGGTGATCGGCTACCTCGTCCTGCAGTTCCCCGTCCGCGCGCTGTTCCTCCTGTCCTCCCCGAAGGAGAGCCCGCCGCTGTTCGCCGAGCTGTCGCCCGGCGTCGGCCTCGAGGAGGCCCTGCGGACCGCTCTGCTCCAGTCGCTGCTCGGCCTGGCCGTGATGCTCCTGGTCTACGCCCTCGTGCGGCGGCCCCGCGACGTCCAGGCGCAGCTGGTGATCGGCGCCGAGCTGCGCGGCGCCCGGCTGGCCTGGCTGCTGGTCGTCGCGGTGCTGCTCCTGCCCGTCGAGCTGGCGGTCGCCGACAGCAGCTCGTCCGGTGGAGGCTTCATCCTCAGCATGCCCGGGCTCGCCGCCGCCGGCGCCTCCGCCGCCGTGGTCTACGCCTTCGCCCAGGCGCCGCGGCGCCACCTCGTGGCGTTCCTGCTCGTGGTCGGCTACTCCTGCGCGCGCGTCACCCTGCTCCACAGCAAGCTGTCGCTGCTCGGGTGCCTCGTCGCCCTCCTGCTGAGCATGGCCGCGCGGGAACGCCGCCGGCTGCCGGCTCGGTCCGTCACCGGACGCGGGCTGGTGGTGGTGCTGGCCGGGACGGTCCTCGCCCTGGGCGTGTTCGCCGTGTCGAGCGGGCGCAGCCAGGGCCAGACCCTCCCGGGAGCCGTCGGCCAGGGCGGCGAGGCCGTCGTCTCGCGCAGCTACGGGATCGACGCCCTCGTCGCGTCCGACGCCTACCTCGACGCCGGGCGGCCCTCGCTGCACGGCGAGACGTTCTCCGAGCTCGCGTACTCCTGGGTGCCGCGGCAGCTGTGGCCGGGCAAGCCGCGCTCGTTCTCGATCCGCTTCGGCGAGGACGTCTTCTCCTTCTCGCACAGCGTCGGCAGCGAGTTCTTCGCACCCAGCTACTCCGGGGAGTGGCTGCTGAACTTCGGGCTCGTCGGCCTGCTGGTCGGCTGGGCGCTGTTCGGCCTGCTGCTCGCCCAGGTGGACGGCATGGCCTCGCTCGTGCACCGGGCGCTCTGGATCATCTCCCTGACGCACCTGGTCGAGGGGTCGCTCGTGGCACAGGCGTGGCTCGCCGCCCCGTTCGTCGCCGGCGGGTACTGGGTGCTGGTGCAGCCGCACCGGGCTACAGCAGCTCCACGCAGTCGCCCTTGAGCCGGTTGCGGGTGTCCAGCACGTAGCTGCTGTGCGCGGTGACGAGCTCGTAGTCGAAGGCGTCGTGGTCGGTGAGCAGGACGACGGCGTCGCTGTCGGCCAGCACCGTCGCGTCGAGCTCGACCCGATCGACGCCGTGCGGCAGGTCGACGTCACGGACCAGGGGGTCGCAGGCGCTCACCTTCGCGCCCAGGGCGAGCAGGCGGGACACGACCCCGGCGGCAGGCGCCTCCCTGGCGTCGCTCGTGTTGCGCTTGTACGACAGGCCGAGGACCAGCACGCGGGCGCCGTTGACGGCCTTGCCCCGGCGGTTCAGACCGAGCATCACCCGCCGCACGACGTGGTCCGGCATGTGCTCGTTGATGTCGTTGGCCAGCTCCACGAAGCGGAACCGCCGTCCGAGGTCCTTGCGCACGCTCCACGACAGGTAGCTCGGGTCGATCGGGAGGCAGTGCCCCCCGACGCCCGGACCGGGGCTGAAGCGCAGGAAGCCGAAGGGCTTGGTCGCGGCGGCGTCGATGGTGGCCCAGATGTCGATGCCGAGGTCGCTGGCGAACATGGCGAGCTCGTTGACCAGCGCGATGTTCACGTGGCGGAAGGTGTTCTCCAGGAGCTTGGCCAGCTCCGCCTCACGGGGCGACGGCACCGCGACGGTCCGCACGACGATCCGGTCGTAGAAGCGCCGGACCTCCTCCAGCGAGGCCGCGTCGACCCCGGAGATGACCTTCGGCGTCGTCTCGAGGGTCCACTCCCGGTTCCCCGGGTCGATCCGCTCGGGGCTGTACCCGAGGGCGAAGTCCCGCCCGGCCGTCAGCCCGCTCCCCGCCTCGAGCAGCGGGCCGACGACCTCCTGGGTGGTGCCCGGGTAGCTGGTCGACTCGAGCACGACGAGCGCTCCGGGTCGCAGGTGTCCGGCGAGGGTCCGCGACGCCGCCTCGACGTAGGACAGGTCCGGCGACCCGCCGGCGAGCGGGGTGGGCACCGTGATGACGGCGACGTCGAAGCCCACGCAGGCCTCGGGGTCGGTGGTCGGGAGGAACCGGCCCGAGTCGAGGCAGGCCCGCAGCGTCGCGTCCGGGATGTCCTCGACGTAGGAGCTTCCGGCCGCGAGCGCGTCGACGCGTCGCGCGTCGACGTCCAGCCCGACGACGGCGTCACCGGTCTGGACGGCCCTCACCGCGAGGGGCAGCCCGACGTAGCCGAGGCCGACCACGACGGTCTTCGGGTCAGGACGGGTCATGGGGTCTGCTCTCTGGGCGTGGGAGACGGGGCGGTCAGCTGCGGCCAGGACCACGGGTGGTGGTGGCCGGCCGTGAGGTCGCGGATCCGCGCACCCCACGTGTCGAGGTCGAACATGCGCGCGTACGTCAGGGCTGCTGTGCGCGCCGTCGGCGACGCATGCAGGGCGAGGACCGCGTCCGCCGTCTGCCGCACCGTGGCCTCGGCGGGCAGGACCAGGCCGCTGCGACCCTCGGCGACGCCGAAGCGGCTCCCTCCGCAGTCGAGGACCACGGCAGGACACGCGTGGGCGGCCGCCTCCAGGACGACGAGCCCCAGTCCCTCGAACTCCCCCTGCTCCGCGCGCGGGAGGAACAGCAGCACGTCGGCGTCGGCGTAGAGCTGGTCACGCGTCGCCTCGTCGGCCCGGCCGTGCAGCCGCACGTCAGCCCCCGCCGCGACGGCCGGCTCGGCGAGGCCGCGCAGCCGCAGCAGGTCGGGGCCCGGGCCGACGACGTCGAGCCGGACCGGGACGTCAGCCGCGAGCAGCTGGGCGACCGCGATCGCGGAGTCGTGACCCTTGCGCGGCTCGGACCGCCCGACCGACAGCAGGCGCAGGACCCGGTCGTCCGGGTCCCGGTCGCGCTCGGCCTGCGGCACGGGGATGGGGGGGCCCACCAGGTGCACCCGCTGCTGCAGGGCACCCTCGAGCAGGCTCTGGGCGAGCGGGCTGACGGCGAGCAGCGCGTGGGCCCTCGCGAGGACGCCGGTGCGCAGCTGCCGGTGCAGTCCGCCGTCCCGGGTCAGCTCCGCCCCGTGCAGCCACACCGAGTCCGGCCCGTCCAGCCGCGGGTGGGTGAAGCGGACGAGCGCGTGCGTCTTCCACGTGAGCGCCGTCCACCCTGCCCCCGGACGGGGCGCCAGGGTGATGCCGCGGCTGCCGCGGTGCAGCGGGGCCTCGCCGTCGCCTGCGGTGAGGGCGCGCTGCGCGGCGCGCGCGATCTCCTCGACACCTCCGATGCTGCCGCCCGGTGCGAAGACCGCGACGGCGCTCGGGCTGCTCACTCGTGCACGCGCTTCCTCATGGCCAGGACCGGCCAGGCCGGGCTCAGACCGCACCGGCGCAGGTCGAAGACCGAGTGCCCCCGTTCCATCCGTCCCGGGAGCGCGCTGGCCGCGCTGCGGTACCCCGCGGCGGACGCCATCTCGCGGTGCCGCGCGGTGTAGTCGAGCCCGGGGAGGCCGAACGGGTAGGAGAAGTCCCGGACCTGGAGCCCGAGGCGCTGCTCGATGATCTCCTTCGACCCGGTCAGCTCGTAGCTCGCCTCCGCGTCGGACAGGCCGGTGAGCCGGCGGTGCGTGACCGTGTGGGAGCCGATGGCCATGCCGGCACCGACCAGCTCCGCGCAGTCCCGCCAGGTCAGGGACGTCCGGCTGGTCCCCGTGACGACGCGGTCGGTCGCGAGGAAGAAGGTCGCGGGCAGGTTGTGCTCCTGCAGCAGCGGCAGGACGCGGTCGACCCACTCCTTGTGCCCGTCGTCGAAGCTGAGGCAGAAGAGCGGGCCGGCGGGGATGCTCTCGGGCTCCTGGACCGCCGTCACGACGTCGTCCCACGACAGGAAGCGGCCGCGGTCCACCAGGGCCTCGAGGTGGCTGCGCAGGCCGGCCACGTGGGACGCCTCCACACCGTGGTAGAGCAGGACGTAGATCCCCCCGACGCCGTGCGGCAGGTCGTGCGGGAGCCCACCCGGCGCCACGAGCAGGCCCTGCAGCCACGGGCGGGCCCGCAGCCAGGAGCGGGGACCGGGCAGGACCGCACCCAGGCGGGGTGCCGTCAGGGAGGTGCTCACCGGACTCCTCGCAGCGGACGTCGTCACGCCGGTGGGCGTGAGGACCGCATGCTGGGGGTGCGCACCGGTGCCCGGACCCGGCACCTGACGTAGTCCTCGGACGACGGCGGGACCCGGGCCCCAGGACGTATCACGGCGTCCGGCGGCGGCTCTCCACCTCGGTCAGCGGCGACCGGCGGCTGACCGACCACACGGGGAGCCATGGCCGAGCACGCCGAAGTGCGCATGCTCCGACGGAACGCCCTGCCGGTCCTGGCCTGCGCCGTGCTCGGTGCGGCCACGGGCTACGGCTACGTGCAGCGGGCCCAGCCGTCGTTCCAGTCGACCGTCGTCCTGTTCGTCTCCGCGACGCAGACCCCGAGCGGCGGCGGCGAGTACGACCGGGCCCGGTTCGCCCAGGAGCGGGTGGTGTCCTACGTCCCGCTCGTGGTGAGCCCGCCGGTCCTGCAGCCGGTCATCAACGAGCTCCACCTCGACGACTCGCCCGCCGACCTCGCCCACCGCCTCACCGTCACCGCGGCACCCGGGACGGTGCTGCTGCGCATCTCCGCCCAGGCCGACGACGCGGCCGGCGCGATGCGCACGGCCAACGCGACCGCCACGTCGTTCGCGTCGTTCGTCGGGCGCCTCGAGGGCACCGACGACGGGAACCCGTCCGTCGACCTCCTGGTCACGCAGTCCGCGTCGCTCGACGCCGAGCAGGTCAGCCCGCGCCCGCGGCTCGACGTCGGCCTCGGCCTGTTCTTCGGCCTCCTCGTCGGGCTGGTGGCGGCGACGCTGCGCCAGCGCTGGACGGTCGCCGACGCACCCCTCGAGACCAGCCCGCTCGGCGTCGCGGCGGTCCCGGCCGCCGACGACGACGAGGACGTCCGGATCGCCCAGAACGGCTCCGCGCTGGACGCCTCGCGCCGCAGTCCCCGCAGGCCGGCCGGCCTGTCGGGTCCCAGTCCACACAGATCGGGCTGGTCATGAGCGCAGCAGTCGGAAGAGTCCTCGTCGTCGGGCCGTCGAAGGTCGGTGACATGGCATGGTTCCTCGCCCTCGCCTACCGGCGGCTCGGCTGGCAGGTCGCCACCTTCTCGGACCGCACCTACATCGGGCGCGGCCTCACCGGGCTGCCCGGGAAGGCGCTCCAGCTGCTGGAGCGCGACTACCGGGTCACCCGGAGGTCGCAGCGGCTCGGGCAGCTGGTGGTCGAGCGGGCCCGCAGCTGCGACCTCGTCGTCACGGTCAAGGGCGAGTACTTCCTGCCCGAGGACGTGGCGGCGGTGTCCGCCGTCGCGCCGTTCGTGAACTGGCACCCGGACCACCCGGTCCTGACCCAGAGCTTCGCGTGCATCCCCTACTACACGGCGTTCTGCCCCAAGGACAGCTGGAGCACGCAGCGGCTCCGCAACATGGGTCACCTCAACGTCAGCACGCTCGCGCACGCCTCCGACCCGATCGTGCTGGGGGGGTCGCGGCACGAGCCCGCCGAGCGCAGCTTCTCGGTGGTCGGGAGCAGCTACCCCTACCGGCGGCACTGGGTGGAGCAGGGCCTGCGCGCCGGGCTGACGGCCGACGTCTGGGGCAGGGGCAGCGGCTTCGAGCAGCCGGGGGTCACGGCCCGGCAGCGGCCCGCGGTGGGTGCCGCCCAGGGCCAGGCGCTCCGCTCGGGCTGCTTCACCCTGAACACCCACCACCCCTACGACGTCGCCGGCGGCAACCAGCGGGTGTTCGACGCCGCGGCGGCCGGTGCACCGCAGCTGACCGAGCGGCTCCCCGAGTCGGTCCGGCACTTCAAGTCCGGCACGGAGATCGCGACCTTCGAGGACCTCGAGGAGTTCCGGTCCCAGGTCCTGGAGCTCAGCGGGAACGCGCCCCTGCGCCAGGCGCTCGCCCGCAACAGCCACCAGCGGGTGTGCGACGAGCACACCTACGAGCACCGCGTGCGTGCCATCCAGGCCCTGGTGTGACGACGGCGGGGGCGACGCTGCACCGGGTCCCCCTGGAGGAGGTGGACTGGACGGAGCTCGCGAGCCTGCCCGACCGGGTGCTGTTCCAGTCCCGCCCGTGGCTGGAGTTCCTCCAGGAGGCGCACGGGGTGACGCCCGTCGTCGCGGAGCTCCGGCGCGAGGGGCGGGCATGCGGCTGGTTCACCGGTCTGCTCGGCCAGCACGCCGGCCTGCGCGTGCTGGGCAGCCCGATGCCCGGCTGGGCGACGCAGTACATGGGCTTCAACCTGCTGCCGGGGACCACCCGGGCGGAGGCGGTGCAGGCCCTGCCCGCCTTCGCGTTCGGGGAGCTCCGGTGCGCCCACGTGGAGGTCTGCGACCGGTGGAGCACCGGGGCGGACCTGCCCGGCTGGCGGAGCACCGGCGTCACGACCTTCACCCTCGACCTCGCACCGTCCCTGCCCGCGATCACGGCGGGCCTGACCAGCGGGACGCGGCAGAACCTGCGCAAGGGCGAGCGGGTCGGGCTCCAGGTCGAGGACGCCGAGCCTGCGGGCTTCGCCGCCGACTACTACGGCCAGCTGCAGGACGTGTTCGCCAAGCAGCGGCTCGTGCCGACCTACTCCCAGGAGCGGGTCGAGCAGCTGGTCCGGCACCTGCACCCGACGGGGGCCCTGCAGCTGGTGCGGGTCCGGGACGCCGAGGGCACCTCGGTGGCGACGGCCCTCGTCCTCGGACTCGGCCGGTCCGCCTACTTCTGGGGCGGCGCCAGCTGGCGCCAGCACCAGCACCTGCGCCCGAACGAGGCGCTGTTCCTGCACGCCTTCACCACCTGGAAGGACCGGGGGGCCACCGAGTTCGACTTCGGGGGCGGTGGTGAGTACAAGCGCAAGTACGGCGCGACCGAGGTGGTCGTGCCGCACGCCCGCTGCTCCCGCTGGCCGGGGGTGGAGCCGCTGCGCAGCGCCGCCCGGGCGGCGTCCCTGACCCGGCAGCGCCTGCGCGGGCGACGCCTCACGGCAGCGTCCGCGCAGTGACGGCGCCGGGGGACGCCGTCAGGGCGGCGACGTGGAGGGGTCCACGTCGCCGCCCCTGGGGCGGGTGGTCGGGGTCAGTGACCGCCCTCGTAGGCGCCGATGTCCTGGCGCAGGCCCTGCGGCCGCGGCCGCAGGTCCAGGTCGTACCCGAGCGCGCCCTGGCTGGTCCCGGCGTCGATCGCGGGGCTGAGCGTCGACAGGTGGTAGTCGCCGCCGGCCGCGTTGACGAAGCGCGGGTCCGCGTTGACGGTGCCGGTGGGCACACCTCCGCCGTTGAGGTCGTAGCCGCCGCTCGCGTTGTCGGAGAGGAGGTTGTTCGCGTAGGTGTTCACGCCGACCCGGCCCATCTCGCGGATGCCCCAGTAGCCGTTGTCCACCACGACGTTGTTGGTCACCACCGTGCCGTTGTCCACCCCGGGCGAGATGTCGTTCCCCTCGAGCGAGCCGCCGATGACCATGCCGCCCTGCTTGTTCTGGAAGACGGTGTTGTTGGCGATGACGACGTGGTTCGCGTTGTGCCACAGGTGGATGCCCCACCCGCTCGTCCGGTAGACGAGGTTGTTGACGACCCGGCCGCCGTCAGGCCCCTGGTAGTAGATCCCGTGGATCAGACCGCAGTCGCTGGTCGGCGCCATGATGTCGTGGACGACGTTGCCGATGCTGTCGTTGTGGGTCCCCGAGTAGTTCTGCAGCTCGATGCCGGCTCCGCCGCGGGAGCAGTCCGGCGGCACCATGTTGTGGATGTGGTTGCCGAGGAACTTGCCGTACGAGCCCGTCGACATGATGCCGCTGTAGCGGGAGCCCGACAGGTCGAACCCCTGGATGACGACGTACTCGCCCGTGTTGGTCCAGGCGTTGGTCATGCCGGGCGCCGTGATCTTGGCCCCCCACCTGGTGTCAGAGACGAACGTGATGGGGGCACCCGAGGTCCCGCTGCGGGTCGACTCGACGTAGCCGTAGCTGCCCGGGGCGACGTGCACGACCGTCCCCGGTGAGGCGGCGTCGGCCGCCCTGCTGATCGAGCGGAAGGGCGACGCCTGCGTGCCCGACCCGCTGTCCGACCCGGTCGGCGACACGTACAGGCTGGACGTGCCGGTCACCGGCCAGGGGTTGGTCGGCGCCGGGGTGGTCGGGGCCGGCGAGGGCGGTGGCGTCGTCGCGGGGGTGGTCGGCTGCACGACCGGTGCCGGCGACGGTGAGGTGGTCGCTGGGGCGCTCGCCGGCGGCGCCACAGCGGAGGTGGGGTCCACCGCCGTCACCTCGATGCCGGCGACGGTGGCGTTGTCGGCGGTCGCCGAGAAGCCGAGGTCCAGCACGGAGTCGGTGGTGCGGACGGGCACGGTCACGTCGTAGGCCGTCGTCGTCCCGATCACCTTGACCAGGTCCAGGTCACTGACGATCGTCTGTCCCTCGGCGGTGGCGGAGAAGACCCGGATCCCGGGCTGGGTGGCCCAGCCCTCGGCCATGCGCAGGGTCAGCTGGTAGATGCCGGGCGCCGGGACGGGGATCTTGTAGCCCGTCATCCCGTAGCGCTCGTCGAGGTAGGGCTTCGTGTCCGGCGTGTTCCGGGTGGGGGCGGTGAACGCTGCGGCGGTGCCGCCCACGTAGTAGCGGTCCGAGAGCCAGGTGCGCCCCGAGCTGTCGGTGAGCGCAGGGCCGCCGGCGTTGATGCGGACGCTCCAGGGCGTCGGCGAGGCGGCGGTGGCGAGGGTCGGGCAGAGGGCGACGGCGGCCGGGACGGCTACCAGTGGCAGGGCACAGAGCAGGCGGTGGGGGACGCGCATAGGGGTCGCTCCTGGGGTCGGGTGAGGTACCCCCCAGGTCTCGACCGAGGCGCGAAAGTGCTGTACGGGTGCCCGTCCTCGTATCAGGCACGTATCTGCGGGCCGCTACGGGGCGTGCTCGTAGGCGCCGATGTCGACGGCGTCGCCCTGGCGGCGCAGGCGACCGCCGAGGTCGAGGTCCCCCTCCGCGCGCGCCGTCTCGGTCCCCGCGTCGCGCGCCGGGCTGTCGCCCCGCAGGCGGTAGTCGCCGTGGACGGCGTCGACGAAGTGCGGGTCGGCCTCGACCCGACGGGCGGGGTCGCTCCCGTCCGCGAGCAGGTAGCCGCCGCGCGCGTTGTCGTCGGTGAGGTTGTCCACGTAGGAGTTCGCGCCGGTCCGGCCGATCTCGCCGATGCCGGGCCCGCCGTTGCCCACCACGATGTTGTTGGCGACGAGCACGCCGGTGGCCCGCCCGGGCGGCTCGTCGTTGCCGACCAGCGAGCCGCCGACGGCGATGCCCCCCTGCTCGTTGCCCACCACCGTGTTGTTCTCGATCCGGATGCCCCGGGCGTTGTGCCACAGGTGGATGCCCCAGCCGCTGGTGGCCACCACGAGGTTGTCCCTGATCACGCCGCCGTCCGGGCTCTGGTAGTAGATGCCGTGCACGCGGGCGCACTCCCCCCGCACGCGCACCAGCTCCACGACGTTGCCGCTGGTGACGTTGTCGACCGCGACGTAGCTCTCGACGACGATGCCGGCGCCTCCGCGCTCGCAGCTCGGACCCGACAGGTCGTGGATCCGGTTGCCCTCCACGCGGCCGTGGGACGCGGTCGTGAGCACGCCGTTGTAGAGGGCGCCCGTCACGTCGAACCCGCGGACCACGACCCACGCCGCGCTGATCGTCCAGGCGGTGACCGCACCGCCGGCGTCGACGACCGCGGCACGCGCCGGCTCCGACACGAAGGTCACCGGCGCCTGCGCCAGCCCGCCCCGGCCGGAGTGCACCGGACCGTAGCGACCCCGCGCGACGTGGACGGTGGTGCCCGGCAGGGCCAGCTGCGCCGCCCGGTCGATCTCGCGCAGGGGTCGCGCACGGCTCCCGTCGCTGCTGTCGTCGCCCTGCGCCGACACCCACAGGTCGTCTGCGGCGGGCGCCGGGACCGGCGGCGCGGGAGCCGTCGGGGCGGCCCCGCCGCACGAGACGAGCAGCAGCGCGGCCGCCCC
>JAOPWW010000515.1 GCA_025965495.1 Frankiales bacterium | reverse complement strand
GGCGCCGCACCGGTCCGCCGCCCCCGTGGTCCAGGCCCTGCCCGTGGTCCCCGTCCCGGCCCCGGCACCCGGCCTGCCGCAGCCGGCCGTCGCGCTCGCCGCCGCACTGGTCGCCCTGGGGGCGGTCGGCACGCTCGTCGCGGCCCGGCGGTAGCGCCCGCCTCGACCCGGTCCCGGGCCTCGGGGACCTGGGTCAGCCGATCGCCTTGCGGGCGCTGCGGAGCGCGTGCTCTGCCTGCGCGCGCACGAGCGGGTCGCTGAGGTCGACGTCGGCGTCGAACACCAGCTGCCAGGAGAGGTCCTCGGCGTCCGGCACCCGCCGGCCGACGATCCGCACCTGACCCGACGGCGTCAGCCGTGCCGTCGTCGCCCAGGCCACGCTGCTGGTCACGCGCTCGCGCACGGTCTGCGGCAGGTCGCCCTCGTCGTCGAGCGCGAGCGTCGTCAGCGGACCCGTCTCGGACACCTCCGCGACCTCGCGCACCGCCAGGACCGGCCGCTCCCAGGTGGCCTTCTCAACGTCGCGCCACAGCAGCAGCGGCCGGCCGGGCCGCAGCAGCCCCGCCACCGTCGCGACGACCGGCTCGCCCGCGGCGGTCAGGGCCCAGGACAGCCGGCGGTCGCCCGGCTCGAGCCGGAGGGCCCGCACGACGTCGGGGACGGGGCGCCGGCGGCGGAAGAGGGGCACGGGCCCGAGCCTAGGTGGGCTCAGCCCTCGAGGTACTCGCGCAGCTGACCGGCCGCGGCCGGCGCCCGGAGCTTGGCCAGCGTCTTGGACTCGATCTGCCGCACCCGCTCACGGGTGACGCCGAAGGCCCTCCCGACCTCCTCCAGGGTGTGCGGCACGCCGTCGCGCAGCCCGTAGCGCAGGGTCAGGAGCTCCTGCTCCCGAGGGGCGAGCCCGTGCAGCACCGCCGCGATCTGCTCCTGCAGCAGCAGGAAGGCGACGGCGTCGCCGGGGACGACGGCGTCGGTGTCCTCGATGAGGTCGCCGAGGTGGCCGTCGTCGTCGGTGCCGATCGGCGTCTCGAGCGACACCGGTTCCTGCGCGACCTTCTGCAGGTCGCGGACCTTCTGCGGCGGCAGGTCCAGCTCGAGGCCGAGCTCCTCAGGGGTGGGGTCGCGGCCGAGCGACTGCAGCAGCACGCGCTGGACCCGGACCAGCTTGTTGAGCGTCTCGACGAGGTGGACCGGGATGCGGATCGTGCGGCCCTGGTCGGCGAGCGCCCGGGTCACGGCCTGGCGGATCCACCACGTCGCGTAGGTGGAGAACTTGAAGCCCTTGGTGTGGTCGAACTTCTCGACCGCGCGGATCAGCCCGAGGTTGCCCTCCTGCACGAGGTCCAGGAAGGGCATGCCGCGCCCGACGTAGCGCTTGGCGATGGACACGACCAGGCGCAGGTTGGCCTCGACCAGCTGCCGCTTGGCGACGGCGCCGTCGGCCGCGACCCGCAGCAGGTCGCGGCGCAGCGCAGCCTCCTCGCAGGTCCGCGCCTTGTCCTCGGCGAACAGCCCAGCCTCGATGCGGGTCGCGAGGTCGACCTCCTGCTCTGCGGTCAGCAGGGCGACCCGGCCGATCTCCCGCAGGTACTGGCGGACCGGGTCGCTGGTCTGGCCCGCCTCCTGCGCGGCCGCCGGTTCGGGCTCGTCCTCGGTGACCTGCACCCCGGCGGTCTGCAGCGCGGCCAGGACGGCGTCGAGCTGCTCGGGCGGCAGCTCGGCCTCGACCAGGGCGGCCCCGACGTCGTCGGCCGACACCGACCCCTGCGCGCGGGCGAGGTCGGTGAGGCCGCCGACGACGTCGTCGAGCGAGGCGGGAGGACGTGGCTCCGTCTCCCCGCCCGTGGTCACAGCGACACCAGGGCTCGCTGCGGCAACGGCCGGCGCGCCCCCTCCTCCGTCGGGGTGCACCACCCGAAGCCTGCGCTCACAGCGACACCAGGGCTCGCTGCGGCATCGGCCGGCGCGCCCCCTCCTTCGTCGGGGTGCACCAACCGAAGCCTCCGCTCACAGGTCCCCGACCGCCGACTCGCGCAGCGCGCGCACCGTCTGCTCCAGGCTGATCAGCTCGGCGAACAGCCGGTTGTACTCCTGCGCCTCCGGGCTCACCCGCTGCAGCTTGGGCTTGAGCTCGGCGATCTGGCGGGTCACGGCGAGCTCCTGCAGCCGTTGCAGCTGGGACACGGCGTAGCGCTGGTCGGGCTCGCCGTCGTAGCGCAGCGGCTCGACCGCCAGCATCGCCAGCACGGCGCGCTCGTCGTCGTCGGAGGCGACCTCGCGCAGCAGCGACACCCAGGCCTCGCCGCCCGCCTGCCCGGACGTCCCGCCCGCGAGCATGACCAGGCGGTGCACGGCGGCCAGGCGCGGGTCGGTGAAGACGTCGAGGTCGAGGTCGTCGTACAGGGGCGCGACGAGCACGGGCAGCTGCACCGCGAGCTTCACGGCCTCGCGCTCGACCTGCTGCGCGGCCTCGTCGCGGGTCACCGGCCGCTGACCGGGTCGCCGCTGCGCAGGGGCGCGGCCCTCGCCGGTCAGCTCACCCACGCGGGACGTGACGACCTCGACCTCCATGCCGAGCCAGCCCGCCAGGCGGCGTGCGTACTCCGGCCGCAGCGCGCGGTCCTTGATCTTGGCCACCATGGGCGCGGCGGTCGCGAGGGCCTGGACCCGGCCCTCGGAGGTCTCGAGGTCGTACTGCGACAGGGCCGACCGGACCGCGAACTCCACCAGCGGGACGCG
>JAOPWW010000495.1 GCA_025965495.1 Frankiales bacterium | reverse complement strand
CGACGATGTTGACCATCGTCCAGGTCGGCCGGCAGCCGGCGCCCTCGAGCAGGAAGCGCTTGAGCACCTCCTGGCCGTGCTCGCTGTGCAGGACCTCGGGGTGGAACTGCACGCCGTACAGCCCGCGTGCGGTGTCCTCGAACGCGGCGACCGGGGTCTGCGGCGTGGACGCGGTGACGGCGAACCCGGCGGGGGCCTCGCTCACGGCGTCGTTGTGCGACATCCACACCGACTGCGCGCCGGGCAGGCCGCTGAACAGGACGCCCGGGTCGACGACCGCCATCGCGGTCCGGCCGAACTCGCTCGTGCCGGTGCGGGCGACGGTGCCGCCCAGGGAGGCGGCCATGGCCTGGAAGCCGTAGCAGATGCCGAACGTCGGGACGCCGGTCTCGAAGAAGCCGGGGCTGATCTGCGGCGCGCCCTCGGCGTACACCGAGGAGGGCCCGCCGGACAGGATCACGGCCTTGGGGGCGCGCGCCCGGATCTCCTCGGCGGTGATCGTGTGCGGCACGACCTCGGAGTAGACGTGGCACTCGCGGACGCGCCGCGCGATGAGCTGGGCGTACTGCGCCCCGAAGTCGACGACGAGGACCAGGTCGGCGTCCGCCGCGGGGTGCGTGCTCACCGTCCCGAGGCTACCGGCGGCGTCGGGTCACGGCGTGACCGTGACGCCCTTCCAGAACGCGATCCGGTCGCGGATCTCCGCTGCGGCGTCCTTCGGCGCCGGATAGTACCAGGCGGCGTCGGTGTTCGTGGCGCCGTCCAGCTCCAGGGAGTGGTAGCTCGCGGTGCCCTTCCAGGGGCAGACCGACGTCGTCGCGCTGTCGCGCAGCACGTCGGGGCGGACGGCGTCGCGGGGGAAGTAGAGGTTGCCCTCCACCACGACGACGTCGTCGCTCTCGGCGATCGTGGTGCCGTTCCAGGATGCAGTGGCCATGGGGACAGCCTGCACCCGTCCTACCGGACCTGCACGGTGCGGACGGCGCTGGCCCCCGCGGCGTTGCTGGCGTCGGTCCCGGTGCGCAGGACGAAGCCGAACCGGCCGGCCCCGGAGAAGCGGCGCGTGAGCGACCAGGTGCCGGTGGAGCCGTCGGTGCGGGTCCGGGCGGTCAGGACCTCGTGCCCGCGCGCGTCGACGCGGTACAGCGCGACGGCCAGCCCGCCGGCCCGCTTCGGCAGGCTGTTGCCGGCGAAGCGGTAGGTCCGGGCGCCGGTGCGGTGCGCGTCCAGGGACAGCGTGGCGGTCACCGTCAGGGCCGCGGACGGCCCGACGGAGCAGCCGCGCTGACGGGCCGCCATCCGGGTGTTCGACGGCGGCGTCAGCGTGACCGAGGAGGTCCCGTCGGGTCCGAGGGTCACGGTCCGCACCACGCGGAACGTCGTCGAGGGGCGGGTGTAGGCGAGCAGGTCGACGACGGCGCCGGCCGGCCCGGACAGCCGCACGGGCGCGGAGGCCCCGGAGCGGAGGACGCGGGTCGGCAGGTCCACCGGCCCGGTCGAGCAGGCCGCGGCAGGGCTGCTGGCGGTGGGTGCCGGGCCGCTGGGCGACGGCCTCGGGCTGCTGGACGCCGGGGTGTACGCGACCGTCGGCGAGGCGGAGGGCGAGGCGGTGGGCGAGGCGGTCGCGGGGGCGGCCCCGACGACGTACGGGCAGGTCCCGGCGGCCGTGTCCGAGGTCAGGGTCGCGCCGGCGCCGGCCGAGCGCTGGGCGAGGACCTGCTGGCCACCGAGCGCCGCACCGGCCGCCAGAGGCGCTGTGGGCTTCGCGGTGCTGTTGAAGTCCTCGAGCGAGAAGGTCACGGTGACCTCGTCGGTGTCGGGGTCGAAGGAGCCGGTGACCGCCTTGAGCGTGGTGGAGCCGGTGGTCCCGCTGGCGCTCAGCGCGTACGACGTCGTGCCGCTGACGCCGCGGGAGGCGGTGGTGAGGTACTGCGCCGTGCCGTAGCTGAAGGAGTAGCGGAAGTACTGCCCGCCGGTCGCGGTGAGGTCCTTCACCTTCACGTGGGTCGTGAGCGAGGAGCCGTCCGCCGACGTCGTGAAGAAGGCCCGGGTGACGTCGAGGTCGTCCTGCGAGGGGGCCGGGGTGGAGTCGACGAGGGCCGCTCCGGTCGCGTCACCGGCGGGGTCGGCGATCGGGGCGTCGGGGGTGCAGACGTCGCCCGCGGCCGGCGCGAAGACCGCCGGGCGGACCGGCGAGCCGTCGAGCAGGCTGGCGCCGCTGTTCTGCCGGGTGTACTCGACGTGGGCGGTGCCGGCGCTGCCCTGGTCGGCGGCGTAGGCGATGTTCGCGCGGCCCTGGCCGTCGACCGCGACCTGGAAGAAGTCCAGCAGGGTGCGGTCGCCGGTGTCGGTGATGCCGCAGGTCGTGCCGTTGTTGCAGACGTTGCCGGTGTGCATCACCGGGGTCACCGCGTAGTCGCGGGCCACGACCGTGGGGGCCGCGGTGTCGGCGGCCGCGAGCTGCGCGAAGGCGACGGTCCAGGTGGTCTCGGCGGTCCCGACGTTGCGGTAGCCGCTCGTGTCCCCGCCCTTGCCGTGGTACCAGACGACGTCGAGCCGCCCCGGCGCGCCGGCCGCGATCCAGGGGAACAGGTCGGCGGTGCCGCCGGACTTCTGGGCGCCGGGCAGACCGGGGTCGACCGTGTACGGCGCGGACCAGGTCGTGCCGCCGTCGGTGGAGCTCGCGACCTGGACGAGGTTGCCGTCGGTCCAGGCGCTGTACAGCCCGCCGCGGGAGTCGACCGCGATGACCGGGAAGATGAGGTCGAGCTCGCGCGTGGAGTCCGTCGGGGTGGTGTAGCTGGCGGTGTCGGTCCAGGTGACGCCGCCGTCGTCGGAGCGGGCGACGTAGACGGTGTCCATGTGGTCGGTCCCGCCGGGCACGTTGCTCCCAGCGGCGCCCATCGCGGCGTCGGCGGCGTCGCGGCTCCCGGCGAAGGTCGCCCAGAGCGTGTGGACCTGCTCCCCGCTGATCGGATAGGTCTGCCCGGCGACGGGACGGGACAGGTCGGCGACGACGTTGCCGACCTTGACGTTTTGGATCGTGAAGGAGTGGGCGGGGTCGACGACGCCGGTCGCGCCGGCCGGAGTGCCGAGCGTCAGGTAGGTCTGCCCGCCGTCCTCGGACCGGCTGTCGACGATCTGCCCGGTGTCCACCTTGTGGTAGAGCAGGTGGTTGGTCTTGGTCCCGTCGAACGCCTGCCACTGCCGGTCGGTCAGCGTGTTCTGGGTCGCGTAGGGGTTGAGCAGCGAGAAGGTCTTGCCGCAGTCGGTGGACTGCGCGACCGTGAAGTTGTCGAGCAGGTCGATGTTGTGCAGCCCCGAGTAGGCGATCGGCGCGCAGCCCGTGGCCGGGTCGACCGCCGTGCCGACCGAGATCTCGGCGTCGCCGCCGCCGGTGCCGAGGTCGGGCTGCACGCCCTTGCTCGGCGTCAGGTGCGTGTACCCGGCGCTGTCGACCGCCTCGTCGATCCGCCAGAAGCTGCTGCCGGACGGCCCGGGGGCGGAGACGTAGGCGGCGCTGCGGCCGTCCGGCGCCACCCGGATGCTGGGCTCGGCACCGCCGGAGTCCAGGGCCACGGGGGTGGTCCAGGCGGGAGTGAGCCCGCCCGGGGCGGGAGCTGCCGCCGTGGCCGGGAGCAGCAGGGCGAGCGGCGACAGCACGAGCGTGGCGGCGGTCAGGAGCCGGAGGTGGCGCACGGGAGGACTCCAGGGGAGACGGCGGGGCGTGCTGCTGTCTTCGCCGTCGAGGGGCGGGTTCCTGCCTGCTCGTCCGGTGCGGGCAGGAAGAGGCGGACCGGCGTCGAACCCTGCTGCGAACCCGTCCCAGGAGGAACCCGTGCGTCGCTCTCCCTCTGCGCGGCTCGTCGCCGCCGCTGCCCTGCTCGTCGCCGCGGCCGGAGGTGGAGCGGCCTTCGCAGCCGACCCGCAGCCCGGCCACGGCAACGACGCCGCTCACGCCCACGCGCCGGCACCGTCGACCGCGCCGGCGACCCCGCCGACCGCCTTCACCCCCGGCCTGCCGCTGCTGACCGACAAGGGCACCAACACCGGCGGCGCCGAGCCGTCGCTGGCCGTCGACCGGCACGACAACGTCTACGTCTCCGGGCCGGTCGGCGTCCCGACGGGCGGCTGCCCGGTCTGGACGATCCACCCCGGGACGACGAACGCCGCGGGCCTGCCCTACGAGTACGACGGCACCGAGGACACCGACCACGCCGGCGTCGGCGGGGGTGACTGCGACATCTCCACCGGTCCGAGCACCGACGCCGCGAACGCCGCCCACTACGACGACGTCTCCGTCTCGAGCCTGTCCCTGCTGAACCTCACGACGAACAGCGCGACCGACGGCCACACCTTCAAGACCCCGGCGAACCCGGTCGGCACGCAGGTCTTCGGCGTCGACCGGCAGTGGCAGGCGTCGGACTACGGGACCGGCGGGCCGCAGGGCGTGCACTACCTGACCGTCCACGACCTCGCGACCACGAACATCGACGTCGCGACCTCGACCGACGGCGGCTACACCTACGTCACCAACAGCACCGCCATCGACGCCGCCCACCAGGGCACGGCCACCGGCAACAACGGCAACCACTTCGGCACGGTCGTCGTGGACCCCAGGACCCACAAGCTGTACATCCCGTTCATCGCCCCGAGCAGCGCGAGCGACAGCGTCAACCACGTCGTCTACGTCGCCGAGGGCACCCCCGACCCGACCAGCCCGCTGCTGCCGATCACCTGGGTCGACCACACCGTCTACACCGGCCCTGCTGACCAGACGCTCGACCACATCTTCCCGGCGATCACGCTCGACCAGGCCGGCACGGTCTACGTCGCCTGGGCCGGCGACACCAAGGGCAGCGACACCAACCGGATCGCCCTCGCGCACACGACGACGCCGGGCGACGCCTCCTCCTGGACCACCCCGACGTTCGTGGACGACGGCACCGGCCACAGCAACATGTTCCCGTGGCTCGCGGCCGGCAAGGCCGGCGTCGTCGACGTGGCCTGGTACGGCGCGACGCTCGTCGGCTCCGGCCCCGCGTGCCCGGCCGGGCAGTCCGGCCAGCCCGACGACAGCGCCGGCGTGAACAACAACTGCTTCGACCAGTTCACGACGCGCTTCGCGCAGTCGACCGACGGCGGGACCACCTTCGCCGTCACCGACGCCACCCCCGTCGTCCACAAGGGCTCGGTCTGCGACTCCGGGACCGCCTGCCTGACCATCGGCGGCGACCGCACCCTGCTCGACTTCTTCGACATGGAGGTCGACAGCGCCGGCGGCGCGAACCTCGCCTACGCCTCCGACGTCGCCACCCCCGGCACCGCCCAGATCACCTACACGCGCCAGTGCAGCGGCACCAGCGCCACCACCGGGACGTCGTTCACCCGCGACTGCGGCGCGCTCGTCCCGCCGCCCGTCGCCGGACCCGCCAGCGTCTGCAGCGGCACGAACGCCGTGACCGACCCGGCCGGCGACGCCGGGAACGCGACGGGCGCCCCCGCCAGCGACGCCAGCGACCTGACCGGCCTGTCCTTCGCGCGGACCGTGACCGGCTTCGACGTCTCGCTCGCCACCGCGAACCTCTCGCAGGTCCCGGCAGCCGGCACGACCACGGCGTCCTGGTACGTCACCTGGGTCGCCCCGGACGGCAAGCGCTACGGCGTCGAGCACAGCGAGCCGTCCGCCCTCGGCAGCTACACGCTCGGGGAGTACGACGCGACGGCCAACCAGCTCGTGAGCGGCACGACGAAGGCGATCACCGGCTCCTTCGGCAGCGGCCCCGGTGGCGCCGTCGTCTGGCACGTCCCGTCGGCGCTGGTGGGCAGCCCGACGATCCCCGTCACCGGCACCGCCACCCCCGCCGTCAGCGGCGAGTACGCCGTGGTGATCGCCGGTGAGGGCGCGGCCGACGGCGGCGGCCTGGTGTTCACGCAGCCGGCCGACCGCGCGCCGAACGCCGGCTCCGGGCCCGCCTGGTCGGTCTGCTAGTCGCGGACCCCGCCCGCAGTCGTCCCGAGCCCGGCCCTCCCGAGGGCCGGGCTCGCGGCGTCTGGCCCAGCCGGATGCGCCCGGCCCCACCCCGCTGGGCCAGCCGCCCCGCCCGTCCGGGCCATCCCGCGTCCGATCCCGGCCTCGCGCGCCGTCCGGGTGCGACGCTCGCCTCTCCCCTCGACCCGGAGGTCTGGTGCACCACGCGACGCACGCCGAACGGCTGCGCCGCGCTGCCCTGCACGCCTACGCGGTGCTGGACCGCGAACCGGTCCCGGAGCTCGACGGCCTCGTCGAGCTGGCGAGCCGCCTCACGGGCCTGCCCGTCGCCTCCGTGAACCTGCTCGACGACGTGCAGCAGTGGCAGGCGGCGGGCCACGGCGGCGCGCTGCCGCAGGTCCCGGTGGCGGAGGCCCTGTGCTCCGTCGTCGTGGACGAGGGCCGGACCGTGGTCGTGGACGACGTGTCCGTGGACGCGCGCTGGCGCGACAACCCCTTCGTCGACGGCCGGCACGCCCGGGTCCGGGCGTACGCCGCCGCTCCCCTCGTCGCGCCCGACGGCGTCGCCTTCGGGACCCTGTGCGTCGTCGACGAGCAGCCGCGGACGCTCGACGAGGCCGCGGTCCGCGGACTGGAGCTGCTGGCCGAGCAGGTGGTCCGGCTGTTCGAGGGGCGACGGCGCGCCAGGCAGCTCGTCGAGGCGGTCGACGACCTCGACCGGCTGGCCCACGTCGACGCGCTGACGGGCCTGGCCAACCGCGGCGCCGCCGGCCGTCTGCTCGAGGGGGTCTGCCGCAGCGGGGGCTGGGGCCTGCTGTTCCTGGACGTGGACGACTTCAAGTCCGTCAACGACGTCCACGGCCACACCACCGGGGACCGGGCCCTGCAGGAGGTCGGGCAGCGGGTGCGCGGCGCGGTCGGGCCCCACGACGTCGTGGCACGCTGGTCGGGCGACGAGTTCGTGGTGCTGCTGCACGACGCCGCAGGCCCGGACGCGCTCGACGACGCCGCCCGCGCGGTCCGGGAGCGCGTGGCGCAGCCCTTCGACGTCGACGGCCACCGCGTGCCGCTGTCCGTGAGCGTCGGCGCGGTCGCCGTCCGGGCCGGCGACACCCCCGAGCAGGTCCTGCGCACCGCCGACGCCGCCATGTACCGGGCCAAGCGCGCGCGCACGGCAGTCGTCCCGTCCGTGACCGCTCCGCTCGCGGTCCCGCCGGGGTGGCGACCGCGCAGCGAGCTCGACCTGGTCGCCCAGCGGCTCGAGGCGGTCAGCCGCTTCCACGAGGTCCGGCACGCCTCCGAGCAGCTGCGGGAGGCCTCGGGGCGGACCCGGGAGCAGCGCGAGGCCCTCCAGCGCCGGCACGACGTCCTGCGTCGCCAGCACCGGGCGGTGCTGGAGCGGACCGCCGAGCAGCTCGGTGAGACCGCACGCCTGCTGCGCCCCCGGACCGTGCCCCGGGTCGTCCTCGCCCACAGCGACGCCCACTTCCGGGACGTGGTCGCGGACGTGCTGCGCGACCACGGCCTGGACGTCATGGCCTCGGTCGAGGGCGGCGCCGAGGCCGTCGGCGTCTGCATCGCCGAGCAGCCGGACCTGCTGCTCGTCGAGGACGGGCTGTCCCTGCAGAGCGGCGACGGCGTCGTGCGCGACGTCCAGGTCTACTCGCCCGGGACGGTGGTCGTGGCCCAGGTCGCCCGGGGCGCCCGCGTGGCG
The DNA here is from genome assembly GCA_025965495.1 of Frankiales bacterium. Classification (GTDB taxonomy): domain Bacteria; phylum Actinomycetota; class Actinomycetes; order Mycobacteriales; family SCTD01; genus RYN-122. The sequence goes on along the minus strand of JAOPWW010000495.1, from coordinate 3,166 downwards.
GCGCTGCTCGAGGCCGGGGCCGCGAGCGTGTTCGCCGGTCCCGTGCCGCCGCACGAGGTCGCGCGGGACCTGCGCCGGCTCGTGAGCAGCCGCCGAGGAGGCTGAGCCGCCTCGCTCAGACGCCCATGCCGCGACGCTGGGCGTGCTGCAGCGACTTGCCCTCGGTGCGGTTCGCCGGCGCGACCATGACCTCGACCCGCTGGAACTCCTTGATCGAGGAGTAGCCGGTGAGGGCCATCGTGCGGCGCAGCGCCCCGAAGATGCCGGTGGTGCCGTCGTCGGTGAGGGCCGGGCCGAGCAGCACCTGCTCGAGCGTGCCGACCTGCTCGACCTGCACCCGGGTCCCCCGCGGGACCTCCGGGTGGTGGCTGCCGTGGCCCCAGTGCCAGCCGCGGCCGGGCGCCTCGGTGGCCCGGGCGAGCGGGCTGCCCATCATCACGGCGTCGGCGCCGCACGCGACGGCCTTGGCGATGTCGCCGCCGGTGCGCATGCCGCCGTCGGCGATGACGTGGACGTAGCGGCCGCCCGACTCGTCGAGGTAGTCGCGGCGGGCGCCCGCGGCGTCGGCGATGGCCGTGGCCATGGGGACGCCGATGCCGAGCACCCCGCGCGTGGTGTTGGCCTGGCCCGGTCCGACGCCGACCATGATCCCGGCCGCGCCGGTGCGCATGAGGTGCAGCGCGGACTGGTAGGTCGCGCAGCCGCCGACGAGCACGGGGACGTCGAGGTCGGCGATGAAGCGCTTGAGGTTCAGCGGCTCGTGCCGGGTGCTGACGTGCTCGGCGGAGACGACCGTGCCCTGGATGACGAACAGGTCGACGCCGCTGTCGAGGACGGTCTGGGCGAACTGCACCGTCCGCTGCGGCGTGAGGGAGGCGGCCGTCGTGACCCCGGCGTCCCTCATCTGCTTGACGCGGGCGGTGATGAGGTCGGCCTTGACCGGCTCGCTGTAGATCTCCCGCATGCGGGCCAGCGCGCGGTCGGCCGGGAGCTCGCTGATCTCGACCAGCAGCGGCTCGGGGTCGTCGTAGCGCGTCCACAGGCCCTCGAGGTCCAGGACGCCGAGACCGCCCAGGCGGCCGATCTCGATGGCGGTCTCCGGCGAGACGACGCCGTCCATCGCGCTCGCCACCAGGGGGAGCTCGAAGCGGTAGGCGTCGATCTCCCAGGCGATGGAGACGTCCTGCGGGTCGCGCGTGCGGCGCGAGGGGACGATCGCGATGTCGTCGAACCCGTACGCCCGGCGCCCGGTCTTGCCCATGCCGATCTCGACGTCGGCCATCGGTCAGCGCCCTCCGCTGTAGTTCGGCGCCTCGGCCGTGATCTGGACGTCGTGCGGGTGGCTCTCCTTGAGCCCGGCCGCGGTGATCTGCACGAAGCGGCCCCGCTCCTGCAGCTCGGGGACCGTGCGCGCGCCGACGTAGAACATCGACTGCTGCAGGCCGCCGACGAGCTGGTGGACGACGCCGGCCAGCGGACCGCGGTAGGCCACCTGCCCCTCGATGCCCTCCGGGACGATCTTGTCGTCGCTGGCGACGTCGGCCTGGAAGTAGCGGTCCTTGCTGTAGGACTTCTTGCCGCGCGACGCCATCGCCGCGAGCGAGCCCATGCCGCGGTAGCTCTTGTACTGCTTGCCGCCGACGAACACGACGTCGCCGGGGGCCTCCTCCGTGCCGGCGAACATCGAACCGATCATGACGGTGTCCGCGCCCGCCACGAGCGCCTTGGCGATGTCGCCGGAGTAGGCCAGGCCGCCGTCGCCGACCACCGGGACGCCCGCCGGCTTGCACGCCTGCGCGGCCTCGTGGATGGCCGTCACCTGCGGGACGCCGACGCCGGCCACGACCCGGGTCGTGCAGATCGAGCCCGGCCCGACGCCGACCTTGACGCCGTCGACACCGGCGTCGACCAGGGCCTGGGCGCCGGCCCGGGTCGCGATGTTGCCCGCCAGGACCTGCACGTGGCGGGTCGCGGGGTCGCTCTTGAGCCGGCGGATCATGTCGAGCATCAGCCGCGCGTGCCCGTTGGCGACGTCCGGCACGAGGACGTCGACGCCGGCCTCGACCAGGGTGGTGGCGCGCTCCCAGGCGTCCCCGAAGTAGCCGATCGCCGCGCCGACGAGCAGGCGGCCCTGGGCGTCGTTGGAGGCGTTCGGGTACTGCTCGGACCGCACGAAGTCCTTGACCGTGATGAGGCCCGCGAGTCGGCCCTCGGCGTCGACCAGCGGCAGCCGCTCGCGCTTGTGCTGGCGCAGGATGACGGTCGCGTCGTCGCGGGAGATCCCGACCGGGGCGGTGATCAGCGGCATGGGCGTCATGACGTCGCCGACGTGGGTGCTGACCCACTCGGCCACGGGCACGAAGCGCAGGTCGCGGTTGGTGACGATGCCCAGCAGCGTGCCGTCGGTCTCCACGACCGGCAGGCCCGAGACGCGGTACTGCCCGCACAGCGCGTCGAGGTCCTCCAGGGTCGCCTTCGGGCCGATCGTGACCGGGTTGGTGATCATCCCGGTCTGGGTCCGCTTGACGAGGTCGACCTGGTAGGCCTGGTCCTCGATCGACAGGTTGCGGTGGAGCACGCCGATCCCGCCCTGGCGGGCCATCGCGATGGCCATCCGGGACTCGGTCACCGTGTCCATCGCGCTCGAGACCAGAGGCAGCCGCAGGCTGATCTCGCGGGTCAGGCGGGTCGTGGTGTCGACCTCGCTGGGGATGACGTCGGTCTCTCCCGGCAGGAGCAGGACGTCGTCGTACGTGAGCCCCAGGGGGGCGACCAGCGAGGACACGGGACTCCTTGGGTGCGGGCCTGTGAGCCTACCGGCGCACCGGTCAGCGGGAGGGGCGTCCGTGTGCCGGGTCCGCCACACCCGCGACCGCGCCGCCCTTGCCCCGGGAGGAGGGCGTCGGGACGGCGGTCGGGGTCGGCGTGGTCGTCCTGGCCGGCTTCGGTGAGCGGGAGGCCTTGGGCGGCTTGGGGCTGCGGCTGGCGTGCTCGCTCGCCTCGGGCGACGGCGACGCGGACCCGCGACCGGGCGACGGCGTGGCCCGGGGCGACGGCGAGCGGCTCGGGCGGGCCGACGGGGAGGGCGAAGGCGTGGTGGCGGGCGAGGAGAGCGCGGCCAGCCGGGCCCGGAGGCCCGAGAGCCGGGCCGCGAGCCGGTCGTGGC
>JAOPWW010000369.1 GCA_025965495.1 Frankiales bacterium | reverse complement strand
GACGTCGTCCTGGCGGTGAGCGACCGGCTCGACGTGGAGGCCGTCGCGGTCCTGCGGCCGCCGTCGCTCGTCGTCGGGCTCGGCGCCTCGCGCGGGGTCAGCGCCGAGGAGGTGCTCCAGCTCGTCGACGAGGCCCTCGCGACGGCGGGGCTGTCGGCGGCGTCGGTGCGGCAGGCCGCCACGGTGGAGGCCAAGCGCGACGAGAGCGGGCTGGTCGAGGCGTGCGCGCGGCGCGGCTGGCCGCTGACCTTCCACGCCGCCCGCGACCTCGCGCAGGTCGACGTGCCGAACCCCAGCGACGAGCCGCTCAAGGTCCTCGGCACCCCGTCGGTCGCCGAGGCCGCGGCGGCCCTGCACGGCGAGCTCGTCGTGACCAAGGAGAAGTCCGCCATGGCCACGGTCGCGGTCGCCCGGGTCCGGCCCCGCGGCCGGCTCGCCCTGGTCGGACTCGGCCCGGGTGCCCGCGACCTGCTGACCCCCCGCGCCGAGGCCGAGCTGCGGCGCGCGTCGGTCTGGGTCGGGCTGGACCAGTACGTCGACCAGGTCCGCGACCTCGCCCGCCCCGGCACCCGGCTGGTCGAGACCGGCCTCGGCAGGGAGGAGGAGCGCGCGCACTCGGCGGTGCGCTTCGCCGAGGAGGGCCACGCGGTCGCGCTCATCGGCTCGGGCGACGCCGGCGTCTACGCCATGGCCTCCCCGGCGCTCGAGGTCGCGGGCACGGACATCGACGTCGTCGGCGTGCCCGGCGTGACCGCGGCGATGGCGGCCAGCAACCTGCTCGGCGCCCCGCTCGGGCACGACCACGCGAGCATCAGCCTCTCGGACCTGCACACGCCGTGGGAGGCGATCGAGAAGCGCATCCGCGCCGTCGCGGAGGCCGACCTCGTCGTCACCTTCTACAACCCGCGCAGCCGCGGCCGCGACTGGCAGCTGCCCAAGGCGGTGTCGATGCTGCTGGAGCACCGGCCGCCGAGCACCCCCGTCGGCATCGTCACCGACGCGACCCGTGCGACGCAGACCGTGCAGCTGACCTCCCTGGGCGAGCTGCGCCCCGAGGACGTCACGATGCTGGCCTGCGTGGTCGTCGGGTCCTCGCAGAGCGTGGTCGTCGGCGGCCGCTTCGTCACGCCGAGGGGGTACCGGTGGTCACCTACCTCGTGAGCGCGGACTGCACCGCCTGCGGCGCGTGCCTGCTCACCTGCCCCTCGCACGCGTTCGTCGTCGGCCTGCCGCTGACGGTCGACCCCGTGCGGTGCACCGACTGCGGCGCCTGCGTCGAGGTCTGCCCCGTCGACGCCGTGCTGCGTCTGCCGAGCGACGGCGTGCTCGCGTGAGCGGACCGCTGCTGCCCGGCACGGTCGCCCTGGTCGGCGCCGGCCCCGGCGACCCCGGGCTGCTCACCCTGCGCGCGGCCGAGCTCCTGCAGCAGGCCGACGTCGTGCTCGTCGACCGGCTGGTCGACCCGGACTCGCTGCGCCACGTCCGCGCCGAGGCGGAGGTCGTCGACGTCGGCAAGACCTCCTGGACGGGCACTGCGCCGCGCCAGGAGGAGATCAACGCCCAGCTCGTCGAGCACGCGAAGGCGGGCCGCCGCGTGGTCCGGCTCAAGGGCGGCGACCCCTTCGTGTTCGGCCGCGGCAGCGAGGAGGCCGAGGCGCTCGTCGAGGCCGGCATCGCCTTCCAGGTCGTGCCCGGGGTGACCAGTGCGATCGCCGCGGCCGCCTACGCCGGCATCCCGGTCACCGCCCGCGGCTACACCCAGGACGTCTGCGTCGTCACCGGTCACCTCGACCCGGACGACCCCGGCAGCCGGGTGCGCTGGCAGTCGCTCGCCCAGGGTCCGGGGACCCTCGTGATCCTCATGGGCCACGACCGGCTGCGGCTGCTCATGGACGGCCTGGTCCGGCACGGCCGCAGCGCCGACACCCCGGCCGCCTGCGTCGAGCAGGGCACCACCTCCGCGCAGCGCGTCGTCGTCAGCACGGTCGGCGCCCTCGCGGCCGACGTCGCCGAGGCCGGCCTGCGAGCCCCCGTCGCCACAATAGTCGGCGACGTCGTCACCCTGCGGGAGAAGCTCCGATGGTTCGACTGACACCCTCCGACACCCGACGGGCGGTCCACCCGATCGAGGTGGAGTCGATGCAGATCCTGCGCTCCCGCGTCGACACCTCGCACCTGCCGCCGCTGACGCGCGCCGTCGTCGAGCGGGTCGTGCACTCCAGCGCCGACCTCGACTACGTGACGGACCTGGTGGCCGACGAGGACGCCCTGCGGCAGGGCCAGGCGGCCCTGCTCGCCGGCGCCCCGGTGGTCGCGGACGTGCACATGGTCGCCGCCGGCATCACCAGCCGCGAGGTCGTCTGCCGGGTCCGGGACGCGGTCGCCGCCGAGGGCCTGACCCGCACCGCTGCCGGGATCCGGCTGGCCTACGAGCAGGTGGGCCCCGGCGCGGTCTGGGTCGTCGGCAACGCCCCGACCGCGCTGTTCGAGATCCTCGCCCTCGACGTGCGGCCGGCCCTGGTGGTCG
>JAOPWW010000488.1 GCA_025965495.1 Frankiales bacterium | reverse complement strand
GGACAGCGCCACCATGCACAGCTCGACCAGGACGAGCACCGGCAGCAGGGCGAGCAGGGTGCGACGCTCCAGCAGCGTGAGCACGAGCAGGAGCCGGTTGCGCTCGAGCAGGTACATCTTGAGCGGGTTGCGGGAGAACTCGTAGCGGTGGACGACCACGGCGTCCGGCACGAAGACCACCCGCAGGCCCCGCTGCCAGCAGCGCAGGCTCAGCTCGGTGTCCTCCAGGTAGGCGAAGTACTCGGGCGCGAACCCGCCGAGCTCCTCCCACAGCTGCCGGCGCAGCAGGACGCCGGCACCGCTCGCGCCGAGCACCTCGGTGCGCACGGCGTGGTCGGCGGCGGGCTCTCCGAAGGCACCGGCCCACGACAGGCCGCTGAAGTGCAGGGGGTTGCCGGCGGAGTTCAGCCGCTCCGGGTCGTCCGCGAGCCGGATGCTGCCGCTCGCCAGTCCGACCTCCGGCTCGCGCGCCACCTCCCCGAGCCGCGCCAGCGCCTCCGGAGCGACCAGGGCGTCCGCGTTGACGAGGGCCAGCAGCTCGCCCCGGGCCAGGGCCGCACCCGCGTTGCAGCCGCCGGCGAAGCCCAGGTTCTCCCCCGGCCGCACGACCTCGACGCCGGCCCGGCCCTCCAGCCGGTCGGGTGCCCCGGTGGTGCAGCCGTTGTCGACCAGCACGACGTCGACGTCGACGCCCTCGGACGCCAGCAGCGCCTCGACGCACCGCTCGACCCAGGGCTCGTCGCCGTAGGCCAGGACGACGGCGGTGACCGACGGCCGCGGGTGCTCACTCACGACGGCGGACGGCCTCGAGCTCCTGCCGGAGCAGGGCGACCTCCTCGGCCAGCGACCGGGTCTCGTCCTCGAGCCGGCTGGTCTCGAAGCTCAGCTGCAGGCAGACGAGCAGCAGCACGATCCCGGCGACGAAGAACAGCAGGTTCGAGGGGACCGCCACCCCGACGAGGTCGGCGGCGCGCGTGAGCAGTCCGGGGCTGACGGCGAGCACCACGATGCCCAGGCCGACGGTCAGCCAGATGACGGCGTACTTCTCGGTCAGCTGCCGGCGTCGCAGGAGCTCGACGATAAGCACCATGGCGACGACGGCGGCCACGAGCGCCAGCCCGTACCCCTCCTTCACGACGACGCGCGCTCCTCTCGGGGCTCGACCGGCAAGGTCGTGGGCAGCAGCTCGTGGCGGGTGCGCACGTAGGCCAGGGCCAGCGCGAGCACGGCGCGGCCCAGGTACAGCGAGGCCTTGAGCGGGGACTGGCTCGGGACGCCCGCGGTGCGCACGCGCATCTGCACGGGCACCTGCGACACCGTGAGGCCGGCCCGCACCGCCATGACGAGCGACTCGACGGTGTCGCCCAGGTACTCCGCCGGGTAGTGCCGGGCGAACAGGCCCAGCGCGGCGCGGTCGACCGCGCGGAAGCCCGACGTCGCGTCGGTCAGCCGGGTGCCGGCGGTGCGGCTGAGGGCACCGGACAGCAGGCGCATGGCGACCCGCCGCGGCCCGCGCACCCGGTAGGAGCCGACCCCGGCGAAGCGGGCCCCGACGACGATGTTGCTCTGGGCCAGTCCGGCGAGCAGGAGCGGGAGCTGCGACGGGTCGTGCTGACCGTCGGCGTCGACCTGGACCACGACGTCGTAGTCGTTGCGGAAGCCGTAGAGGTAGCCGGTGCGCATCGCGCCGCCGACCCCGAGGTTGAACGGCAGCGCCAGCACGACGGCGCCGGCGTCACGGGCCCGCCGCGCGGTCTGGTCGCGCGACCCGTCGTCGACGACGACGACGTCGACACCGGGCGCCACGGCCTGCAGCTCCGCGACGACGGCGGCGACCGAGGCCTCCTCGTTGTACGCGGGGACCACCACGAGGACGCGGGGCGCTCGGGAGGCGGGGAGCACGCGCAGAGCGTAGGCGGCTCAGACGCGTCCGAGGACCTGGAGAGCCTTCAGGACCGCGTCGCTCCCGCGGGTCTGGCGGTGCGCAGCGCCGCGCAGGGCGTAGCGCAGGCGGCCCGGCAGGTGGTGCTGGGCCGCCAGGAACGCCTCGAGCTCGCGCCGGGCCTGCGGACGCAGGACGTCCCCGTGGGTGCGGAGGAGCTCGCGGTCCTGCCGCCCGTGCGCTCCCGCGCCGCCTGGCCGCAGCTGCCGGCGGACCCGTCCCGCCACGCGGGCCACCGGGCCGTGACCCATGCCGACGACGTTGGCCCCGTGCTGGCGGTAGTGCACGACGACCTCGGGGTCGTAGAGGACCGTGCCCGTCCCGGCCAGGACCAGGTAGAGCCACGAGTCGTGCATGACGGCGTACGAGGGCCACCGGTCCCGCACCAGGGCCCGGGCCTCCCGGTTGAGCACGACGGTGCAGCCGGTGGCCACGTTCTGGACGAGGGCGTTCGCGAAAGACGGGCCGCGGTGCGGCAGGACGTGGGGGTAGAGCGGCCGCAGGTCCTCGTCGACGACGAGGACCCGTGCGCAGTACAGGGCGGGGCCCTCGTGCCCCTCCAGCTGCGCGGCAGCACGGGCCAGCTTGTGCGGCAGCCACACGTCGTCCTGGTCGGCCAGCGCCCACAGGTCGACGTCGTCCGTACTGTCCTGCAGCAGGGAGAAGTAGGCGTCCGGCAGCCCCAGGTTCGTCCCCGCCCGGACGTCGACCCCGCGGGCGCGCAGCAGGGCGACCGAGCCGTCCCGGGAGCCGTCGTCGCGGACGGTGAGCCGCACGTCGACGTCGCGCTGGGCGAGGATGCTGTCGACCTGCTCGCCGAGGTGCCGCTCGCCGTCGTAGACCGACAGCAGCACCTCGACCCGCGTCACCCGTCCACCCTGCCAGTCCGCCGTCCGAAGGAGCCGAGCTGCCCCGCGTCGTCCACGTCATCGCCCGGATGAACGTGGGCGGCCCGGCCGAGCTGCTGGTGCAGCTGCTCGGCGGGCTGCCGGACCAGGAGCTGCTGACCGGCGACGTCGAGGAGGGAGAGGCCGACCACCTCGCGCTCCGCGCCCCCACGACGCCGTACACGCGCGTCCCAGGGCTCGGTCGCAGTCCCCGCCCCGGCGACGACGCCCGCGCTCTCGCCTTCCTCGTGCGCGAGCTGCGGCGTCGCCGGCCCGACGTCGTGCACACGCACACGGCGAAGGCGGGCGTGCTGGGGCGGGTCGCGGGCGAGCTCGCGCGGGTGCCGCACCTCGTGCACACCTTCCACGGGCACCTGCTGCACGGCTACTTCGGCCCCGGCGTCACGCGCGCGGTCACGACCTCGGAGCGGCTGCTCGCGCGACGCACCGAGCGCCTCGTCGCCGTCGGGACGCAGGTGCGGGACGACCTGCTGGCCGCCGGGGTCGGGCGGCCGCAGCAGTACGTCGTCGTCCCACCCGGGGTGACGATGCCCGCGGTCGACCGGGCAGCCGCACGGGCCGCGCTCGGGGTGCACGGACCGGTCGTCGCGACCGTGGGCCGGCTCATCGGCGTCAAGCGCCCGGACCGGCTGCTCGAGGTCGCCCGCCTCCTGCCGGACGTGACCTTCCTGATGGCCGGCGACGGTCCCCTGCTCGCCGTGACCAGGGCCGCCGCTCCGCCGAACGTCCGCTTCCTCGGGTGGCAGGCCGACGTCGCACGGGTGCACGCCGCCGCCGACGTCGCCCTGCTGACCAGCGACAACGAGGGGATGCCGGTCAGCCTGGTCGAGGCGGCGCTGTGCGGGACGCCCGCGGTGTCGACCGACGTCGGGAGCGCCCGGGAGGTGGTCGTCGGGGAGGTCGTGGCGCCCGACGCCGCCGCCCTCGCCGCCGCGGTGCGACGCGTCCTCGCCCAGCCGGGCCTCGGGGAGGTCGCCAGGACGCGCGCGCAGGAGCGCTTCTCGGTGGCGGCCCTGTGCGCCGCGCACCGCGAGCTCTACGCCTCGCTCTGAGCCGTCCCCCGCAGGGCCGGCAGGTCCCGCCGGGCGAGCACGGCCACCAGCACGAGGGCACCCGCGCCGACGACCAGCAGGCGCACGAGCCGGCCGTCGACGAGCTGGTGCA
>JAOPWW010000461.1 GCA_025965495.1 Frankiales bacterium | reverse complement strand
GCGGGCGCCGTCGTGCTGCGTCCCGGCCGGCCGCCCGCGCCGGTCGCCGACACCGGGCCGCCGCTCGTCGAGACCGCCCTGCCGACCCCGCAGCCCTCGACCAGGGGGTGCCGCCCGGGGCAGGCGTTCCCGGCGCGGACCGCCTCGGTCACCCGCCTGGACCCCTCAGGGAGGCTGGTGTGGAGCCGCGCCCTGCCCGTGACCGAGGACGACCAGGGCCAGCTGCAACCGCTCGTCGCCGGCGACCTCGCGCTCGTCCTGTCCGGGGGCCGGCTGCACGCCCTGGACCGCGTGACCGGCCGCGACCGCTGGACCGCAGGGGCGGCGGGTGCGCCGTACGGGCTGTGGCTCAGCGGCTCCACCGTCGTGGTCCTGCTGGACCAGGTGAGCGACCACGCCAGGGTCGTCGGGTTCGACGCCGCGACCGGGGAGCGCCGCTGGACCCACCGCACCGGCGGCAGCGGGCTGCTCGGCGAGCAGCTGCCGACCGGCGACGGCGGGCTGGTCCTGCTGCGCACCGACCGGGTGCAGGTGCTCGACACCGGCACCGGGCGCCTGCGCTGGACCGCCCTGGGAGGCGGCCCCTTCGCGGCGGTCACCGGGGACCTGCTGCTGCAGGCGACCGGGGGGCGGCTGGTCGCGCGCGCGCTGTCCGACGGACGCCAGGCCTGGCAGACCGGTCCCCTCGGCAGCGACGTCGCGGTGACCGTCGCCGAGGGCGTCGCCGTCGTCACCCCCACGGCGGTGGGTCCGGCGGTCGTCCCGCTGCAGCACGCCTTCGACGTCGCCACGGGCGCACCCGCCTGGACCTCGCCCGTCCCCCGGACCGCAGCCGTCGTCGCCTCCGGGCAGGGCGTGCTGCTGTTCGCCGAGGAGTCGGTCGGCGACGCCTCGCTCTGGGCCGTCGACGCCCGCACCGGGCGGGCGCGCTGGCACGTCGCGGACGCGCCGGTGGTCCAGCCGGCGCTGGTCCAGGGCGACGTCGTCGTCCTGGCGGAGGGCTACGGGCCGCAGGCCCGGACCGCGCGCAGGTCCCTGGCGGCGGGCGCGCTGCTCGGGAGCACGCCGCTCCCGTACGAGCGCCCGACGTACGCCCTGGGCCGGGACGCCTACCTGGTGCAGAGCGCCGCGGGGGCGACGGGCGCCGCCACCGTCACCGTCCGGACGACCGCCACGGGCGCGCTGCGCTGGACGGCGCGGGTGCGGCACGCGGAGGCGCCCCCACGGGTGCTCGCGGGCGGCTCGGTGCTGCTGCACGGCGCGAGCCCGCACGTCGGCTGTCCCCTCTGAGGGCTCCCAGCAGGTCGTACGGCGCCGGCCAGGTGCGTCCCAGGAGCCGACCGGACGGTGGTGTCCGCCGCGCACCCCGCCCGGCACTCCCGAGAGGACCCCTCATGGACCAGCCCCAGGCGCCCCAGAAGCGCCGTGTCTCGACCTTCGCCCTGATCGCCGCGGGCGGCCTCGCCGGCGTCGCCCTCGGCGTCAGCGGCGTCGCGAGCGCCGCGACGCCGACGCCCACGCCCTCGACGTCGGCCCCCGCGGCCGGCTCCGCGAGCGGCGCTCCTGCCGCCGGCGGCCTGCACGGCCGCGACTGCCCGGAGGGGGCCGGCGGCAGCGCGACCCCCGACAGCAGCACCACGCCCGACAGCTCGACCCCGTCGTCGACGGCGACCAGCTCGCCCTCGGTCTGACCGACCCGACCGACCCGCACGACCCACGACCCGGCCGGGCTCCCCGGCCGGGTCGTCCGGCGTCCCGCCCCGGTGCACCATGCCGACGCAGGACGTCCCCGGCACCTCGGTGCCGGGGACGTCCTCCGTCAGGCGTCAGACGCTGCGCGGGCTCCACAGAAGGGCGCTGCCGGCCGCGACCACCGCGCCGGCCAGCGCCAGCGCGGCGACGCCGGAGCCCACCTCGCGTCGCTCGGTCGTCGTCCCGATGCTGCTGCCGATGCTCGCGTAGACGTCCTGCAGCTCGTCGCCGGTCGCGGCCGCGTAGGAGCGACCCCCGGTCTGCGCGGCCAGGTCGGCGAGCGCAGGCGCGTCGACCGGCACGCGCACGAGCTCGCCCTGCACGGCGACGGTCCCGTCCGCGGTGCCGTAGGCGATCGTCGACACGGGCAGCCCGGCCGCCTGCGCCCGCTGGACGGCGCTCGCGACGGAGCGGCCCTGCGTGTTCGCGCCGTCGGAGAGCAGGACGACGTGCGCGGGGGCGGCGCCGGTCCCGACGGCGGTCGGCACGGCCGCCACGGCGTCGACCGAGGCCAGCACGGCCTCCCCGATCGCGGTGCCCTGTCCGAGCCCGAGCCGGGCGATGGCGTCGACGACGGCGGTGTGCTCCTGGGTCGCCGGGACGACGGTGGCGGCCGAGCCGGAGAACGCGACGAGCCCGACCTGGAAGCGGTCCGGCAGCCCGCGCACGAACGCCGTGGCGGCCGCCTTCGCCGCGGTGATCCGGTCGGGCGCGACGTCGGTCGCGGCCATCGACAGCGACACGTCGAGCGCGACGACGACGGTCGCCCGCTCCCGCGGCACCTGCACCTGCGCGGTCGGCTCGGCGAAGGCCGCCGTCGCGCCGGTCATGGCCAGCAGCATCCCGACCGCGGCGGCGTGCCGGCGCCAGCCGAGCCGCGGTGCGACCGCGGCCAACAGGTCGAGCCCCGGGAGGTGCACGGCGTACCGCGAGCGGCGTCGCGGCAGGACCACGTGGGCGACCGCCAGAGCGGCGACCACGGCGAGCAGCGACAGGCGCCAGGGACTGGCGAACGAGAGGCCGCTCACGACGTCCTCCGCACGGCTCGGGTCCGGCGACGGACGGCGAGGGCCCGCGCGAGCACGGGCAGCCAGTCGCTGCCGGTGGACAGGACCACGAGGTCGGCGCCGGCGGAGCGGACGGCCGCGCGCTGCGCCTGCGCCCGGTCCGCCGCGGCCGCCGCGTACCGGTCCCGGACCGCGGTCGTGGTGCGGACGGTCAGGTGTGCACCGGTCGCGGGGTCGACCAGCGCGAGGACGCCCGCGGCGGGCAGGGCGAGCTCGCGGGGGTCGACGACCTGGACGACGACGACCTCGCTGCGCGCGGCCAGCAGGCGCAGCGGCCGCTCCCAGGACGCCTGGGGCGCGAGCAGGTCGCTCACGACGACGGTGAGCCCACGACGGCGGGGCCGCGACCCGAGCAGCTGCAGGGCCTCGGCCAGGCCGGGGCCGGGGGCGGTCGCGCGCGGGACCTCGAGCAGCCGGCGGAG
>JAOPWW010000450.1 GCA_025965495.1 Frankiales bacterium | reverse complement strand
CGACGCGCCCGCCCTCGCCGCCGACCAGCTGGCGTCGGTCGCTGCCGCCCGCGCCGACTTCGACCAGCTCACCGGTGCGGTGCTCGCCCCGACCCCGGCCGCTGCGGGGACCCGGGCGCGCCTGCTCCGGGCCGGCTTCCGCGCCGAGTCCGCCGCCTGGCGCGACCCCGAGCGCCGCCGCCGGGGCCGCACCCTGGGCGCGCTCCTGCAGGACGACGTCGACGACCTGCTCGGCAGGGTCACCCTGCTCACGGGACCCGTGACGCTCACCAGCAGCCGCGGCAGCCTGTCGGCCGACGTGCAGAACAAGCTCGACCAGGCCGTCACGGTCAAGGTCGGGGTCACCGCCGACAACAGCACCCGCCTCGCCGTGCAGGACGCCGGGGTGCAGCAGGTCGCGCGCCGCACGAGCGTCCAGGTCCGGCTCCAGGCCGAGCCGCGCACGAGCGGGAGCTTCCCGGTGCGGGCGCAGCTCTACGACCGGCTCGGGCGGCCGTTCGGGAAGCCCTCGGAGTTCGTCATCCGCTCCACCCGGTACGGCGCCGTCGCCCTGGCCGTGACCGGCGTAGCGGCCGGCGTGCTGCTCGTCGCCGCCGGCTACCGGCTGGTCCGCCGCGGGCTGGGGCGCGCATGACCTCCCTGCTCGGGTCGGCCCGCGGCATGGCCGTCGGGACCGTGGCCTCCCGCGCCACCGGGTTCGTGCGCACCGCCGCCATCGCCGCGGCCGTCGGCGTCGGCTCCGTCGGCGGCCTCTACAACCTCGCCAACACCACGCCGAACATCGTCTACGAGCTGCTGCTCGGCGGGATCCTCACGAGCACGGTCGTGCCGCTGCTCGTGCGGGCCGCCAAGGACGACGCCGTCGAGGGCGACCTGTTCGCCCAGCGGCTGCTCACCCTCGTGCTGGTCGTGCTGGGTGCCGCGACCGTCGTGCTGGTCGTGGCCGCGCCGCTGGTCGTCGACCTCTACACCAACGGCCTGTCCCCGGACGACCACCGCCTGGCCGTCGTCCTGACGCGGTTCTTCCTGCCGCAGATGCTCTTCTACGCCGCCGGCGCCGTGCTCGGGGCGGTGCTGAACACCCGGGGCCGGTTCGCCGTCCCGATGTGGGCGCCGGTGCTCAACAACCTCGTCGTCATCGCGTCCTGCGCCCTGTTCCTCACGCTGCCCGGCGTCACGCCCCTGCGCTCCGGCACCATCACGCGCGCCCAGGTCCTCGTGCTGGGCATCGGCGTGACGCTCGGGATCGTGGCCCAGACGGTGGCGCTCGTCCCGTCGCTGCGCGCCGTCGGCTTCTCCTTCCGGCTCCGCACCGACGTCCGGGCCCTCGACCTGCGGGCCCTCGGCCGGCTGGCCCGCTGGACGCTGCTCTACGTCGTCGCGAACCAGGTCGCGCTGCTCGTCGTCGTCAACCTCGCCCAGGACGACCGGGCGCTCAACGAGGCCGGTCGCGGCTACGCCGCCTACGTCAACGCCTTCGTGCTCTGGCAGCTGCCGCACGCCGTTGTCGCCGTCAGCGTCATCACCGCCCTGCTGCCGGCGATGTCCCGGGCCGCGGCGGCCGGCGACACCGGGCAGGTCCGCGCGCAGCTCGACCGCGGGCTGCGCCTGACCGTCGCCGTGCTGGTCCCCGCGTCCGTCTCCTACGTCGTCCTGGGCCGCCAGGTCGCCACCGTCGTGTTCGCCCACGGGCAGACGACGTCGGGGCAGGCCCGCTTCCTCGGCGTCCTGCTGGGGGTCTTCGCGCTCGGGATGGTCCCGTTCAGCGCCTACCAGCTGCAGCTGCGCGCCTTCTACGCCGCCAGCGACACCCGGACGCCGACCCTGGTCAACCTCGCCGTCAACGCCGTCGTCGTCGTGGTCGACGTCGTGCTGTACCTCGCGCTGCCGCGCGACCTCAAGGTCGTCGGGCTCGCCGCGGGGCACGCGGCGTCGTTCGGGGTGGGGCTCGTGGTGTGCGGACGGGTCGTGCGGCGGCGCCTGGGCCCGAGCGACCCCGTGGTGCTGCGGACCGCGGTCCGCTGCCTGGTCGCGACCCTGCCGGCCGCCGTCGTGGCGTACGTCCTGGTCGCGGTCGTCGAGCGGCTGCTCGGGCGCGGCTGGGGCGCCGACCTGCTGGCCCTCGCGCTCGCCGGGCCGGTCCTGCTCGTCGGCTACGCCGCGACCGCGGCGCGCCTGCGGGTCCCCGAGGTCGGGGAGGCGGTCGCGCCGGTGCTGCGGCGGCTCGGCGTCGCGAGGTCCTCAAGCCGCTGACCCGGCGTGTCGACCCCGTACGGGTGACGGACCGCGGGGACATCGTGCTGGGTTGGCTGACCAGGCTGAGCCTGGCCCTCGGCGTGCTGGGGGTGCTCGTGTTCGACGGGGTGGCCCTGGGTGCCGCGCACTTCGAGGCGGCCGACGCCGCCTCCACGGCGGCCCGCGCCGCCGCCGAGGAGTACCGCGGCAGCCACGACGTCCAGAAGTCCTACGACGCCGCCTACGCCGCCGTCCGCGACAGCGGGGACACCGTCGGGACGACCGACTTCGTCGTCGCCCCGGACGGCTCGGTGACCCTGTCGGTGACCCGCACCGCGCACACGCTGGTGATGAAGGAGGTCGGGCCGCTGCGCCGCTACACGGTCACGACGGCCAAGGGATCCGGCCGCGCGACGAGCTGAACCGGCCCCGGTCTGCCCCGTGACAACCCTCACGAAACGGCTACAGGTGCCGACACCAGACAGGAGACCCGCTTAGGGTCCTCTCCGACGCCGCACCCGGGACTCCCCGGGAGCGGGGTCTTCCCACGTGCGCCCGGTCGGAACGCCGAGTCCTGCCCCCCGACCACCAGGGCGCCCCACCTCCCGCCGACCCGGCGGGCACGAACAGAACCAGGGGCAGGAGCGGGGGACCCAGGTCCCACGACGCGTCGCCACCTCCCGGGGAGGCGACCGTCTCGGGGTGAAGCACTCCTCTGGAGTGCCGGGCGCCTTCCAGCCCGAACCCGACAGCTCACCTCGCAGGCGTACGGGAAGGAACGTCCGTGCCCTGCTCGCTGTCCTCCGTGTCCTCGCGCGCCCTGACGCTGCTGGCCCTCGTGGTCGCCCTGCTGGCCAGCCTCGGCGTCACCGCCCCGCACGCCTCCGCCGCCACGACCGGCTCCCGGGTCGTCGCCGAGGCCGCCAAGCACCAGGGCGCCCCGTACAAGTACGGGGCCACCGGCCCCACCCGCTTCGACTGCAGCGGCTACACCCGCTACGTCTACAGCCGCTTCGGCAAGTCCCTGCCGCACAGCAGCAGCCAGCAGTACTCCCGCACCCACCACGTCGCGAAGTCGAGCAAGCAGGTCGGCGACCTGATCTTCTTCAAGAGCGGCAGCTCGATCACGCACGTCGGGATCTACGCCGGCAGCGGCACGATGTGGGACGCCCCGAAGTCGGGCGACGTCGTCAAGCACCGCAAGATCTACAGCAGCAACTACGTCGTCGGCCGCCCCTGACGGCACCTCCCGCACGCCCCGCGGCCCGGTCCGCGCCCTACGATCAGGGCGCCGACCGGGTCGCTGCGCGTCCGGATCGTCCCCGTCGCCGACCTCGTTCGTCGTCCCCATCGAGAGCAGGAGGTCCCGTGGTCACGCCCGGCACCTCCGACCGGCCCGGCGTCGACCTCCGCAAGCCCGAGCCGGCCTCGTCCGCACCCGACCCGTCGGCGCCCCGCCGCTCCCCGGTCGCCGCGGGCGACCTGCTCGCCGGCCGCTACCGCCTCGAGCGGCCGCTGCCGGGCGCGGCCGGCGGCAGCGCCGTGCTGTGGAAGGCCGTCGACGAGGTGCTGGCGCGGCCGGTCGCCGTCACCGTCCTGGCCGCCCGCACCCGCCACGGCGTCGCGCGTCCGTTCCTCGACGCCGCCGCCCGCACCGGTCCCGTGCTGGCCCCCGGGCTGGCCCGCACCTACGACGCCGCGTTCGAGGAGCGCC
>JAOPWW010000414.1 GCA_025965495.1 Frankiales bacterium | reverse complement strand
AGCACCCCCGGCGGCCGACGTCGCGAAGAGGACCTGCCGACCGGTCCGCCGCCCGAGCCGCGCCAGCCGGACGCGCCGACGCCGAGGAAGCGGGCGGCGACGACCAAGGCTCCGGCGGCGAATGCTGCGCCGACGAAGGCACCGGCTGCGAAGGCCCCGGCTGGTCCGACCGCTCCGGTGAAGGCCCCCGCGGCGAAGGCCTCGCCGGCTCCCGCCGCTCCCCTCGCGAAGCGGTCGCCCGCGAAGAAGGCGCCGGTCCGGAAGCCACCCGCGCCGTAGCCTTGCCGGCATGGCTCGCGTCCTCGTCGTCGACAACTACGACAGCTTCGTCTTCAACCTGGTCCAGTACCTCGGGCAGCTGGGGGCGGACGTCGTCGTCAAGCGCAACGACGAGACCGGGCCGGCGGACCTCGACGGCTACGACGGCGTCCTGCTCTCCCCCGGCCCCGGTACGCCGGAGGGCGCCGGCTGCTCGATCGCGATGGTCGGCGCGGCCGAGGAGCGCGGGGTGCCGCTGCTCGGGGTGTGCCTCGGGCACCAGGCGATCGCCGTGGCGCACGGCGCGGTGGTGTCCCGGGCGCCGGAGCTGCTGCACGGCAAGACGAGCGAGGTCCTGCACGACGGCCAGGGGGTGCTCGCCGACCTGCCCGACCCGTTCACCGCGACGCGCTACCACTCCCTCGCGGTCGAGGAGGACACGCTCCCGCCGGAGCTCGCCGTCACGGGCCGCACCGCGAGCGGCGTCGTCATGGCGGTCCGCCACCGCGACAAGCCGCTCGAGGGCGTGCAGTTCCACCCCGAGTCGGTCCTGACCCAGGGCGGGCACCTGCTGCTCGCGTCGTGGCTGCGCCAGTGCGGCGACGACGCCGCGGCAGAGCTCGCTCCGGCGCTGTCCCAGCAGGTCGAGGACCGCCGGCTCGCCGCCTTCGGCTAGCGCCGGGTCCACGTCCGCTCAGCTCGCCCAGCGCTGCTGCTGGGTGCGGGTGGCGGTGACCCAGCCCCACTCGTCGAGCAGGCGGTCGTCGCGCAGGCGCAGGACGCTGTGACCGTCGTGGACGTCGTGGTGGTGGTGCTCGCAGATCGGGACGAGGTCGGCGACCGCGGTCTGCCGGCTCTTCCACCAGGGCTCGGCGTGGTGGGGCACGGTGCCGGGCAGGGCGCAGCCGTCGACGGCGCAGGTGCTGCCCCAGGTCGCGCGCAGGACGCGTCGCTCGCGCGCGGTGGCGTGGCGGTGGGTCCCGGACGCGCCGACGGGTCGTCCGCGGGCGTCGAGGAGGACGGCGGACAGCAGCCCGGTGCAGGCGTGCCGGCGCAGGCGCCCGGTGGACAGCGGGACGTCGCCCTGACGGGTGTGGAGGACCCCCGGTGGCGCGCCGGGCCGGCCGTGGAGCGCCCCGAGCGGGGCGGTGATCGTCAGGTGCGCGACGGGAGGATCACCGCTGCCGCGCCCGGCCGAGAGCAGGTCGGTGAGGAGCCGGGTGAGGGCGTCGTGCATCCGCTGGTCCAGCGACAGCAGCGGGGTGCTCTGCTCCCCGCGGGCGGTCGGGTCGAAGGGGCTGCCGGCTCCGGCGTCGCCGAAGCGGTCATCGGCGCTGTCCGCGGCGGGAGCGCCCGGGCTCTGGCTCTCTGCGCCGACCGCGTCCACGTCGTGTCGGTCCTCGACGGGAGGCTCGATCACCGGCTCGTCGTCGAGCACACGCCCGAGGACGTCCTCGTCCTGCTGCTGACCTGCAGCGGGGACGTCCCTCGGAGCGGGGTCCTGCTGCGCCGGGTGCTTCACGGCCCGCGCGGTCAGCTGCCGGTGGAGCAGCTCGCCCGTCTCGTCGGTGAGGTGAGCGCGCAGCGACCAGCCGCCGCTGCGGAGCTTGCGCAGCACCAGCCCGCGCGAGCGGTACTCGGCCTCGGCCGCCGCGTCGGCCTGCGCCTCGGGCTGCAGCGCGTCCACCAGCACCCCGAGCCCCGCCTCGGCCTCGACCGGCGTCAGGACCTGCGCCACGAGCACGAACGCCGGTTCGAGCTGCCCCGCCGGGTCGGACCAGCAGTCGGCGAGCCCGGTGCGGACGGCTGCGACGAGCTGCGCGCGGCGGGCCTCGAACACGGCCTCCTGCTCGGCAGTCGGCTCGAGGCACGCCGCCCCGGCCCACACCCGGAGCAGGTCTCCGAGCCCGTCGACCAGCACCCCCTCGAGCTGGTCCGCCGCGACGTCGCCGGGCACCCGGTCGAGGTGCCGGGCGACCGCGGTGGCTGTCCGCAGCGACACCGACCCGTCGCGCACCGCGTCATCCAGCAGGGCCCGGTCGCGGAGCAGCCGACCGGCCGCGAGCTGCCCGCGGTCGCCGCACCGCAGGGTGCGGAGCCAGGTGCGGGTCGAGCCCGATGCCCGGTGCCGCCAGAGCTCACGAGCGTCGACGTCGACGACCGCGGCGAGCCTGCCGCGGCCAGCCGGTCCTGCGCCGCCAGCAGCGCCTCAGCCCGCGCCACGGCGGCCTGCGGCGGGAGTACCGACGGGTCGACGGCCAGCACCCGATCCAAGACCTCGACGAGGGCAGCGACGTCGTCAGTCGGAGCGGGACCGGCAGCAGCACCGGGACGGGCAGCACCGGAGTCAGGACCAGGGGCGGGAGCGCCGAAGGGGACGCCCGGCGTCGCCCACTGACTGGCGTCCGACACAGCTGCCCCCTCCCCCGATCGCTACGACGATCGTCCCAGGGGGGTCCGACAAGAACG
>JAOPWW010000406.1 GCA_025965495.1 Frankiales bacterium | reverse complement strand
GCGCGCGGCTGCGGGCCCCGGACGCCCTGCTGCTGGTGGCCGAGCAGGACGGCGTCGTCGCCGGGGTGCTGCTCGCCGGGCTGGCGCGCGACGACGACGGCCGCCCGCTCCCCGGCGTGCTGGAGCTGGAGCTGCTGGCGGTGGCCCCGCCGGCCCAGCGGACCGGCGTCGGGACGGCCCTGCTGGCGGCCCTGCTCGCCCGCTACCCGCGCCTGCAGGCCTGGACCGGGCCGGACGCGACCGGCGTGCTCGCCCGGGCCGGGCTCGAGGCGACCGGCCGGACCCGCGAGCCCGACCTGCAGCAGTGGGCGACCCGCCCCTAGACGAGCCGGCGCGCCGTAGCCTCGACGCCATGTCCAGCGCCTTCCAGGAGTACGGGCTCCCGGCGTCAGCTCCCCGGGAGGAGCTCGACGCCCTCGTGCGGGTCGCGGCGGCCCTGTGCGGCACGGACGGCGCGGCCGTGCACCTGCTCGACGGGACCCTCCAGCACCGCATCGCCGCCGAGGGGGTCGGCCTGGACGTGACGCCGCAGGAGGAGTCGATCTGCGGCGCGGCCCTCGCCCGTCCCGCGCTGCGCTACGTCGAGGACGCGAGCGCCGAGCCCGCCCTGGCCGGGCTGCCCTGGGTCGACGGGCGCCGCGCGGCCGTGCGCCTCTACGCCAGCTCCCCCCTGGTCCTCGGCGACGGCGCGCAGGTCGGGACCCTGTGCGTGTTCTCCGCGGAGCCCGGCGCGATCACCGCACGACGCCGGGCCGCCCTGGACGACCTGGCCGCGCAGGCCTCCAGCGTGCTCGAGGCCAGGAACCGCACCCGGCTCAGCCGCGACGCCGAGGTCCGGGCGTCGGAGGCGCGCTTCCGCGCGATGTTCGAGCTGTCGATGGTCGGCCAGTACGAGGCGACGCTGACCGGCGACGTCCTCGGCGTGAACCCGGCGCTCACCGAGCTGCTGGGCCGGGACGCCGAGGACATGGTCGGCCGGCCGTTCTCGGAGTTCTTCCACGCCGACGACGAGGGCGCCCTGCCGACCGACCTCGACGCCCTGCGCACCGGCCGGGCCACGACGTACGAGCGCGAGCGCCTGTACCTGCACGCCGACGGTCGGCCGGTGCCGGTCCAGGTGCAGGGCGTGCTGATGCGCGACGCCGACGGGCGGCCCGACCACATCGTCGGGACCGTCGTCGACCTGACCGCACGTCGCGCCGCGATGGCCGAGCTGGCCGCGCGCGCCGACGAGCTGCGGGCGGCACGAGACCAGGCCCGCGCCGCCGACCACGCGAAGTCGACGTTCCTCGCGCACGTCAGCCACGAGATCCGCACGCCCCTGAACGGCCTGCTCGGGATGCTCGAGCTCCTGCAGCAGACCGACCTGGACGAGGTCCAGCGCGAGCGGGCCGGTGTCGCCCAGGCCTCCGGGCAGCTGCTCATGCAGCTGCTCGACGACGTCCTCGACCTGTCCAAGGGCGAGGCGGTCGCGACCGTGCTGCACCCGCGGCCCCTGCAGCTGCGGCGGAAGGCCACCCAGGTCGTCGGGACGCTCAGCCCGGTGGCCGAGGCGAAGGCGATCGCGCTCCACCTCGACGTCGCGGACGACGTCCCGGTCTGGGTCCAGGGCGATCCCGACCGGCTGCGCCAGCTGCTGCTCAACCTCGTCGGGAACGCCGTGAAGTTCACCGAGACGGGGTCGGTCACGGTCGCGCTGAGCCGTGCGGGCGACGACGTCGTCCTCGCTGTCACCGACACCGGCCCCGGCATCGACGACGCCGAGCGCGAGCGGCTGTTCCGGCCCTTCGAGCAGGGGGCCGCCGGCCGCCGGCACGGCGGGACGGGCCTCGGCCTCGCGCTGTGCCGGCAGCTCGTCGAGCTGATGGGCGGCCGGCTCGACGTCGACAGCGCGCTCGGCCGTGGCAGCACCTTCCGCGCCGTGCTCCCGCTCCGGGAGGTGCCGGCCCCGGAGCCCGCCGCCGCCGCACCGCTGCGCGCCCCGGTCCCGGTCGAGGCCCGGACGCTGCGGGTCCTGCTGGTGGACGACGGCCCGGTCAACCGCATGGTGGGCTCGGCCCTGCTGGAGTCGCTCGGTGCGGTCGTCGAGACGGCCGACGACGGCTGGCAGGCGCTGCACGCGGTGCGGACGACCGACTTCGACGTCGTCCTCATGGACTGCCACATGCCGGGGCTCGACGGGATCGCGGCGACCCGGGCGCTGCGCGCGACGCTCCCCGCGCACCTGCCGGTGTACGCCCTGACGGCTGACGCGAGCGGACGGGAGCGGCAGGCCTGCCTCGCCGCCGGGATGGACGGCTTCCTCACCAAGCCGGTCACCGCGGCCACGCTCGGCGAGGTCCTCGACGAGGTCCTCGCGACCGGCTGAGCCCCGCCGGACTCCTCAGCGCAGCTGGGGCGCCACCTCGGCCGCGACCAGCTCGAGGTGGTCGAGGTCGGACAGGTCCATGAGCTGCAGGTAGAGCCGGGTGGCGCCGGCCGCGCCGTACCGGGCCGCCTTCTCCACGACCTCCGCGGGCGTGCCCGCCAGGCCGTTCTCCTTGAGCTCCTCGACGTCGCGGCCGAGGGCGGCGGCGCGGCGGGCGACCTCGGCGTCGTCGCGGCCGCAGCACAGGACCTGCGCGGCAGACAGGACGAGGTCGCGGCCGGTCTGCGCCGCCGCCTCGCGGACTCGGCCGAACTGCTGCTCCGTCGCCTCCAGCGAGGCGAAGGGCATGTTGAACTCGCTCGCGTAGGTGGCGGCCAGGCGCGGGGTCCGCTTCGCCCCTCCCCCGCCGACGAGCAGCGGCACCGGCGACTGCACCGGCTTGGGCAGCCCGGGGCTCTCGATCAGCGTGTAGTGCTCGCCGGAGAAGCTGAACGGGCCGTCGCTGGCCCACAGCCCGGTGACGACCTGCAGCTGCTCCTCGAAGCGGTCGAACCGCTCCCCGAGGGAGGGGAACGGGATGCCGTAGGCGGTGTGCTCCTGGGCGTACCAGCCGGTGCCGAGGCCGAGCTCGACCCGGCCGCCGCTCATCTGGTCGACCTGCGCGACGGCGATCGCCAGCGGTCCGGGCAGCCGGAAGGTCGCGGCGGTGACGAGGGTGCCGAGTCGGATGGTCGTGGTCTCGCGGGCCAGGCCGGCGAGGGTGACCCAGGCGTCCGTCGGGCCGGGCAGCCCGTCCCCGCCCATCGTCAGGTAGTGGTCGGAGCGGAAGAAGGCGTCGTAGCCGGCGTCCTCGGCGGCGCGCGCGACGCGCAGGAGGTCGTCGTAGGTGGCGCCCTGCTGGGGCTCGGTGAAGACGCGCAGGTCCATGGGCCGGAACAGTACGGACCGAGCGGTGTTGGCTCCAGGTGTGACCGCGGTGAGCCCTGACGGGCGCAAGATGCTCCGCCTCGAGGTGCGCAATGCGCAGACCCCGATCGAGAAGAAGCCGTCCTGGATCAGGACCAAGGCCGTGATGGGCCCGGAGTACACCGAGCTCAAGGGCCTGGTGAAGCGCGAGGGCCTGCACACCGTCTGCGAGGCCGCCGCCTGCCCCAACATCTTCGAGTGCTGGGAGGACCGCGAGGCGACCTTCCTCATCGGCGGCGACCAGTGCACCCGTCGCTGCGACTTCTGCAACATCGACACCGGCAAGCCCGCGGCGTACGACACCGACGAGCCGCGCCGCGTCGCCGAGTCGGTCGCCACGATGGGCCTGCGGTACGCCACGATCACCGGCGTCGCGCGCGACGACCTGCCCGACGGCGGCGCCTGGCTGTACGCCGAGACCGTCCGCCTCGTCCACGACGCCGTCCCCGGCGTCGGCGTCGAGCTGCTCATCCCCGACTTCGACCGCAGGCCCGAGCAGCTGGCCGAGGTCTTCGCCAGCCGGCCCGAGGTGCTGGCCCACAACGTCGAGACCGTGCCGCGCATCTTCAAGCGCATCCGCCCCGGCTTCCGCTACGAGCGCTCCCTGGGCGTGATCACCGACGCCCGCGACGACGGCCTGGTCACCAAGAGCAACCTCATCCTGGGCATGGGCGAGACCCGCGAGGAGGTCAGCGAGGCGCTGCAGGACCTGCACGACGCCGGCTGCGACCTCATCACGATCACCCAGTACCTCCGCCCCTCGCCGCGGCACCACCCGGTGAGCGACTGGATCAAGCCCGAGGTGTTCGTCGAGCTGGCCGAGGAGGCCACCGAGATCGGCTTCGCCGGCGTCATGAGCGGACCGCTCGTGCGCTCGTCCTACCGCGCCGGCCGGCTCTACCAGCAGGCGCTGGAGCGCCGCGCCGCGGTCCCGGCACCGACACAGGCCTGACCCACGCCCTTCCCGCGCGCGACACCTGACCGTCACGCGCGGCTGCGAGCGTCGGGCTCCCCACACCGGAGGTGCCCGATGCTCCACGCCCTCGTCTCCCTCGTCCTCCCCGCCGGTGGACAGCAGCGGGCTCGGCAGAACGCCTGGGCCTCCATGTCCGAGGGCGCCGCGCGGGCCCGGGCGCGGCGCGAGGCCGACGCCGCCATGGCGCTCGCCCAGCTCCAGGTGGACGTGCCCCGGGCCGCCGTCGGCCGGTAGTCCTCGCGGCGCTAGCGTGCCGGCATGGCTGACCCCGTCTACTGGCCCGTCATCGGCGTCGCACGCGCCGTCTTCCGCGGCCTCGGGCTGCGCTTCACGACCACCGGCGCGGAGAACGTCCCGCGGACCGGCGGCGCCGTCATGGCGATCAACCACATCAGCTACCTGGACTTCACCTTCGCCGGCTTCGCCGCGCAGCCCGCGGGCCGCCTGGTGCGCTTCATGGCCAAGAAGGAGGTCTTCGACCACCGGGTGAGCGGTCCGCTCATGCGCGGCATGAAGCACATCCCGGTCGACCGGCACGGCGCTGCCGCGGACAGCTTCCGCGCCGCCGTCGAGGCCTGCCGCCGCGGCGAGATCGTGGGCGTGTTCCCCGAGGCCACCATCTCGGAGTCCTACGACCTCAAGGAGTTCAAGACCGGCGCCGTGCGCATGGCCCGCGAGGCCGGCGTGCCCGTGCTGCCGTGCATCCTCTGGGGCGGCCAGCGCGTGTTCACCAAGGGCCGCCCGCGCGACCTCACCCGGGGCACCCCGATCCGCATCGTCGTCGGGGAGCCCTACGTCCCGGACCCCGCCCTCGACGCCGTCGCGGCCACCGCCGACCTCAAGGCCCGGATGCAGGTCCTGCTCGAGGAGGCCCGCCGCACCTACCCCGGCGCTCCCCGGACGCCCGAGGACACCTGGTGGATCCCGGCGTCGGCCGGCGGCACCGCGCCGACGCTCGAGGAGGCCGAGGCGCGCTCGCGCGAGGAGGCCGCCGCCAAGGCCGCCCGTCGGGCCGCGCGCGACGCGGGCGGGCCCTCCTAGACTCAGGCGCATGGTCTCCCTGCGCGGCAAGAAGGACGTCCCGGGCTCGGGCGGGGTCGCGCCCAAGGGCGCCAAGGGCTCGGCGAAGGGGTCGGGAGGGGTCCCGGCCAAGGTCTCGACGAAGGCGCCCGCGAAGCCGAAGGTGCCGCGCGGGGAGCGGGCCAAGCAGATCGGCGCGGCCTTCACCGCGACGCGCAAGGCCGACCCCCGGATGCCGCTGCTCGTCGGCGGCGCCCTGCTCCTGCCGATCGTGCTCGGCGTCGTGCTCGGGGTCGTGCTCGGCGGGCTGCTGTTCCTGCTGCCCCTCGGGATCGCGGTCGGGTTCCTGGCCGCCACCGCCGTGTTCGGGTCGCGGGTGCAGAAGACGGCGTACGGGCAGGTGGAGGGCCAGCTCGGGGCTGCCGCCGCCGTGCTCACCAACATGCGCGGCGACTGGCGGGTCACGCCCGCCGTCGGCTTCACCCGCGAGCAGGACCTGGTCCACCGCGTCGTCGGGCGCCCGGGCATCGTCCTGGTCGCCGAGGGCAACGCCGGCCGGACCCGTTCGCTGCTGGTCAACGAGAAGAAGCGCCTCGCCCGCTTCGTCGGCCAGACCCCCGTCTACGACGTCTCGGTCGGCGACGGCGAGGGGCAGCTGTCGCTGCGCGGCCTCGAGAAGCACTTCCTGAAGCTCCCGCGCAACATCGAGCCCAAGGAGGTCAACATCCTCGACCGCAAGCTCAAGGCCATGGCGCCGGCGGTGCCGGTCCCCAAGGGCCCGATGCCGACCCGGGTGCCGCGGGCGCGCTGACCGCCGCCTGACGACCAGGGCGCAGGCAGGCCGGCTCAGGCCTGCACCACGACCGTCCCGGCCGCCCGGTCGTGCAGGCCCCTGCCGTCGCGGTCGCTGATCACCGCGGGGACCAGCAGCACGAGCAGCGCGGTCCGCAGCGCCGCGGGCACGAGCCCGAGCCCGCTCCCGTCCAGCCGCCGCACCCGCAGTCCCAGCAGGCGCATCCCCGGCGTCTGCCCCGCCAGCAGCAGCCCCACGATCGTCACGACGGCGAGCACGACGACCGGCAGCAGGCCGACCGACAGGCCGAGCTGGCCCTGGACGTCGACCGGGTCGAGCAGCCGGGCGACCAGGCCGC
>JAOPWW010000354.1 GCA_025965495.1 Frankiales bacterium | reverse complement strand
ACCGGTCCCGTCGGCGCCGTCGTGCTGGCCACGCCCGAGGCGCTGCCGCGCGCGGCGCAGGCGGTCGCCCGCGTGGTGGCCGACCAGATGGCGAACCGCCTCGCCGGCCACCTCGCCGACCGCCAGCGCGAGCAGGGCGACCGCGGGGCGCTCGCCCTGCTCGCCGAGGCCAGCACGCTGTTCGCCGAGACGCTCGACGTCCGGCTCGCCACGACGCTCACGACCCAGCTCGTCGTCCCGCGCTTCGGGACCGTCGCGGCGCTGCTCCTGCTGCACGAGCACGGCCCCCGGCTCGAGGGCTTGACCTGCGCGGACGAGACCCGCACCGGCGCGCTGCGCGCCGCCCTCGAGGACGCCGCCGGGCGGGCGCTCGTCACCGGTCTCGTGCCCCGGCTGGTCCTCGGCGGGACCGTCCCCCTGCCGCGCGACACGGTGCTCGGCGCGCACGCACCTCACGTCCTGGCCGTCCCCCTGCTCGTCCGCCGCCGGCTGCTCGGCGTCCTGCTCGTCGGCGGCGACCGCGCCGTCGACGGCGCCGACGCCTCCCTGCTGCTCGACCTCGGCCGCCGCGCGGCGATGGCGGTCGACAACGCCCGCGTCTACGAGGACCGGTCCTCGGTCGCCCGGGTGCTGCAGGAGTCGCTGCTGCCGGCGAGCCTTCCGACGGCGTCAGGGGTCGCCTTCGGTGCCCGCTACGCCGCCGCCGGCGACAGCCAGGTCGGCGGCGACTTCTACGACGTCTTCTCCCTGTCGGCCGGCGGGTTCGGCATCGCTGTGGGCGACGTCTGCGGCAAGGGGCCCGAGGCGGCCGCCATCACGGGACTGGCCCGTCAGGTGCTGCGCCTGTCGGTGCGCGACGGCTGGCCGCTGTCGGACTGCTTCGGCCGGCTCAACGCCGCCCTGCTCGAGCTGGCCGACCGCGGCCGCTTCCTCACCGGAACGGCGGGCCTGGTGCAGGTCACCGACGAGGGCGTCCGGGTCCGGCTCGCGAACGCCGGGCACCCGCTGCCCGTGCACGTCCGGGCCGACGGTCCCGTGCTCGTCGGCGCCGCCGGCGACCTGCTCGGGGTCATGGAGACGGTCGCCGTCGGCGAGCACGACGTGCTGCTGCAGGCCGGGGAGAGCCTGGTCTTCTACACCGACGGGGTCACCGAGCGGCGCGACGGCGACGTGCAGTTCGGCGAGGCCGGTCTGCTCCGGGTGCTGCGCGACCAGGCGGGTCGCGGCGCGGACGCGATCGCCCAGTGCGTGCTGGACAGCGTCCGGCAGTTCAGCCGCACGTCGCCCCGCGACGACCTCGCCGTCCTGGTGGTCACCGCCGGCTGACCGCCGCGGGTCGTCACTCCGTGTTCGGAGTAGTCACTCTGCGTCGAAGTTGCTCCGTCCGGGCCAGTGCTGGGGGCGCTCCCGCGCCGTTGTACGGAGTGGTCGTCGACGTCCCCGCCGGGGGCGCCTGCGACCACGCCGGGAGCCCTCCCGGCGTGCGAGGAAGCGTTGATCCGGACGGTCCACACCGACACCCCACCGCGGGGCGCACGGAGAGAGCACGGTCGCCCAGACCGTCCGGGGAGCCAGTGGCGAGACCGACCTGCCCCTGTGAACGGGTGCCCCTCCCGGGGGTTCCCGGCCACCGGATGCAGACGCTGTGACCCGCACGGTCCCCACCGACGCCGTCCCCCCAGGCCGGCGCACGGAGAGAAGACGGTCGCCAAGACCGGGCGGGTAGCGAGTGGCGAGACCGGCTCCTCCGGTAGCCGGGTGCCTTCGGGCGCCCACTACCTCGGACGGAGTACCACCCGAATGCGCACCAACCTCCGCACCTGCACGACCCTGCTCGTCTCGGCGCCGCTCAGCCTCGTGCTGCTCGGCGGGACGGCCTTCGCCACCCCTGGCAACGGCCACTCCGGTTCCGCACCCGCGGCGACCTCGAGCACGACGCAGGAGCACGAGGCGAAGGCCGAGCAGGCGCCCGCCCCGAAGAGCCCCGGCAACGGGCACTCCACGGACGGTCCCCGCCCGGTCCAGCCCTTCAGCAACGCCGACCAGAACTCCGGCGGCGCGAACGCGGGTGGGACTCCCGCGGGCTGCGGCGCCTACTGCTCCACCACCGACGGCTCCGCCTCGCAGAACGGCAACGGCTCGTCCTCGACGAGCTCCAAGCCCTGCGCAGGCTGCGTCGGCAAGGCCGACAACAAGGACCCCAAGGGCCAGGCACCCGGCGGGACCGACCACAACAACGGCTACGAGTGCGACGGCAACTCCGGCGTCGGGCGCAGCAACCCCGCCCACACCGGCTGCGCCAGCACCAGCAGCACTCCGGCGACGACGCCGACCCACGCCCCGGCCGCCACGCCGGAGCCGCGGCCGACGCACGCCCCGGACGCTGAGCCCAAGCCTGCTCCGAAGCCCACCAAGCCCGCCGACCGGCCCACGGCCCCCGCCGTGACGCCGCCGACGACGCCCGCGGCGCCGGTGCAGCCCGTGGTCGTCCCCGCCCAGCCCGTCCCGGCGGCCCCTGTCGGCGTCCCCGCGGCACCCGCTGTGCCGGCCGTCCCCGCAGCTCCCGCTGCGCCGGCCGTCCCCGGTGCGCCCGTCGTCTCCGCGCCGCTCCCCGGCACGGCGGCGGCTCCGGCCGGTTGCCCGGCTGGTCCGATGGCCGCTCCGGCCGTCGGTGGCACCGCCGCGGGCTGCCCGGTCGTCCCGGCCGCTCCTGCGGTCCCGGCTCGTCCGGCCGGCTGCCCGGCC
>JAOPWW010000351.1 GCA_025965495.1 Frankiales bacterium | reverse complement strand
TGGCGGCGCGGGTCCACGTCCCGCTGTTCGACTCAGGGGTGCGCGGCGAGGAGAAGTCGCCGGGCGAGCTCGTCAGCCGGGTCGACCGGGAGGCCGAGCAGCTGCTGACGGAGGGCCTGGCTGCCCTGACCCCCGGCGTCGCGGTCGTCGGGGAGGAGGCGGCGTCGGCCGACCCGTCGCTGCTGCGGTCGCTCGCCGGTGACGACGCCGTGTGGGTCGTGGACCCGCTCGACGGCACGCCGCAGTTCCTCGCCGGGTCGCCGGACCACGCCGTGATGCTCGCCCTGGTCCGCTCGGGCGTGCCGGTGGCCGCCGTCGTGCACCAGCCGCAGCACGGGCGCACCTGGACCGCGGAGCGCGGGAGCGGCACCTGGCGGGACGGCGTGCGGCTGCGGACGGTCCCGGCGGACCTCTCGGCCCTGCGGGGAGCGGTCCTGCGGCGCTTCCTCGACGTCCCTGCCCGGGCCCGGGTCGAGGAGGACGAGCACCGCTTCGGCGACCTGACGCCGGTCACGACCTGCGCAGGCGTCGAGTACCCCCGGATCGTCGAGGGCGGAGCCGACTTCCTGCTGTTCTGGCGGACACTGCCCTGGGACCACGCCCCCGGCGCGCTGCTGCTGGAGGAGGCCGGCGGCGTCGGGGTGCGTCCCGACGGCAGCGCCTACCGCGCCGACGACGGGCGCAGCGGGCTGCTGGCCGCCTCGGACAGGGCGACGGCGACTGCGGTCCTGCGGGGGCTGGACCTGCCGGGCTGAGGCGTGTGGGGTGCGGGGAGCGGGGTGCGGGGTGCGGCGCCTCGTGCGGGGCCTCCGTCTGACGTGCGGGCCAGCCCGCCCGCGTCCGCCCGCGTACCGCCAGCGTGGACCGCCTGCATGGTCCGTCTCGCTGACCCGCATCGTGTGCCTCGTCCGCCTGCCCTTCTCGCCGCCTCGCCCGCCTCCGCCGTCGTGTCCTCCTCCAGGAGCAACTAGATGTCCACAGGTCCTCCCTCGGCGCCAAAACTGTCGGAGGTCGAACGTACGTTCGACACATGGGACAGACGGGCTGGCTGGAGGACCCGCGCTACGACGCGTGCCTGGACGAGCTCGCCGCCCTGCAGGGGCAGGAGTCGGCGTTGTTCGCCGCCCGCGCCCGCGTCCTGGCGCAGCTGGCCGCCCGGACGAGCCGCGAGGGCTGGCAGGCCGAGGCCCCCTTCGACAGCCTGGTCCTCGACGTCGCCGGCACCTGCACGCTGGGACAGGTGGCGGCCAGCAGCCGGCTGACCGACGCCGAGCACCTCGTGGTGCGGCTGCCCGGCACGGCAGCGCTCCTGGAGTCCGGGCGCCTGGCCGTGCACCAGGCGCAGGTGCTGGTCGGGGAGACCCGCGACCTGGCGCCGGAGGTCTGCGCGGAGGTCGAGCGACGCGTGCTGTCCCCTGCGCCTCTGCTCTGCCCGGCCGACCTCCGCCGGCTCGTGAAGCGCACCGTCCTGTCGGTCGACGCGAGCGAGCGGGCCCGCCGAGAGGCGGAGGCACTGCAGGGGCGGCGCGTGTGGACCCGGCCCGCCGAGGACGGCATGACAATGCTGTACGCGCTCCTGCCCGCCGAACAGGCCCAGCGCCTGCACCAGCAGCTCACCGAGCAGGCGCGTGCCGCGGCGGGGCCGGACGAGGCACGGACCCGCGACCAGCTGCGGGCGGACCTGCTCGTGGCGGCCGTGTGCGGTGAGACCGGCCCGGGCCGCGCGACGGTGCAGGCGCACGTCCACGTGCCGCTGGCTGTCGCGCTCGGAGCGAGCGACGACGCCGCGGAGCTCGAGGGCCACGGCCCGATCAGCGCCGCCCACGCCCGACGGCTGCTCGACGACGCCGACCTGCGGAGGGTGTGCGTCGACCCGGAGACCGGCGAGGTCTGGTCCGTCGACCGGCGCACGACCAGGGTGCGGTCGGCCCCGACTCCGTCGCCGCAACCGTCCGCCACGGACCTCCCGCTGCGGCCCGTGGTCGGGCGCCAGGAGTCAGTCCCGCCGAGCGACTTCGAGGCAAGCGACGGTTCCCCACCAGGAGCTCAGCGGCTCCGGCCGGACGTCCGGGCCGCCCTCCTCGCCCTCGCCGACCTGCCTCCTCCCGCGCTGCTGTCCGTCGAGTCGCAGTACGAGCCGTCCCGCCCTCTCGCCCGGCTCGTCCGTGCCCGCGACGTCCGCTGCGACGGGATCGGCTGCTCGGTGCCCGCGTCCCGGTGCGAGCTCGACCACGACGTGCCGTGGCCCGACGGGCCCACGAGTCCGGGGAACCTCACCGCCCGCTCACAGCGCTGCCACCACGCCAAGCACCACGGCTGGACGGCGGTCCGTGACCCGGCCGGCACCACCTGGACCAGTCCCGGTGGCCGGACCTACCGCGTCCTCGCCCGTAGCTCCCGGGCTCCGGGCCTCAGCCGAGGGCCCGGCGGTGCCACTGCCTCCCGCTACCCGACCTGCTCGTAGAGCTCCATCCAGGTGTCCTCGAGCTCGGCCTTGCGGTCCTGCAGCGCGCGCAGCCTCTCGTCGAGCTTGAGGACCGCCTCGTGGTCGGAGGCCTTCTCGGCCATCTCCACGTGCAGGGCCGCCTCCTCCTTGTCGATCTTGGCGATCTCGCGCTCGACCCGCGACAGCTCCTTC
>JAOPWW010000307.1 GCA_025965495.1 Frankiales bacterium | reverse complement strand
GCAGGCCAGCGCCGACCGGCTGCTCGACCTCGCGCTGCGCGGCGGCGGTCCGGACAACATCACCATGATCGTCGCGGACGTCGTCGACGCCTCCGAGTCGGGCGACGCCGTCATCGTCGCGGGCGCGGCCGCGGACGCCCCGCAGAGCGCCCCGAACAGCGACTCCGCCGCCTCCCGCGCGCGCGTCGCCGAGGGCCGCGACGTCGAGCCGGCCCCGTCGCGGCGCGCGTCCGTGCCGCTGGAGCCGGCGGGAGCGCACCGTGGGCGACGCCGTACCGCGCTGGTCGTGGCCGGGGTCGTCGTCGTGCTGCTCGCCGCCGCGGGAACCGGCTGGGCCTACGTGCGTTCCCAGTACTACGTGGGCGTCGACGCCGGCCAGGTCGCGGTCTACCGCGGCGTCAGCGGGACCGTCGCCGGCCTGCCGCTGGCGGACGTCCAGCACCGCACCGCGCTGAGCACCGAGAGGCTGTCCGAGATCGAGACCGAGCAGCTCCAGGAGGGCATCGTGGCCGCCGACGCCGACGACGCGCAGCGCATCGTGCAGCGGCTCGAGGAGGCGGCCACCCCGTGCCCCACGGCGCTGCCGACGCCGACGCCGGTGCCCCGGCAGTCCCCGCTGCCGAAGGGGAGCCCGGTGCCGACGCCGAGCACGGTCGCCCCTGCCGTCGAGGTGCCCGCGGGCTGCCCCGCGCTGGTGCAGCCGCCCGTGCTGCCGACCGCCCCGGCCCCGTCCGTCTCCGTCACGACCCCGACCGCGCCCGCCGCGGTGCCGACGTCGTGACCGCCGCCGCCCTGCCGCCCGCCGGCACCGTCACCCCGGGGCCCCGGACCCGCCGCGGGACCGAGCTGCTGCTCGTCGGCTTCGCCGTGCTCATCGCGGTGCTGGCCTACGCCGCGGTCGGGCTCGCGCAGGACGACCGGATCCCCTCCGGGACCCTCGGCTACGGCGGTGGTCTCGCCGCCCTGTTCCTCACCGCGCACCTGGCCGTGCGCCGCTTCGCCCCCTACGCCGACCCGCTGATCCTGCCGTGCGTCGCCCTGCTCAACGGGCTCGGCCTGGTCCTCATCCGGCGCCTGGACTACGACGCGATCGAGCGGGCCAAGGCCCGGGGCCGCGCCCTCCCGGGAGCCGACGCGCCGCAGCAGCTGTTCTGGACGGGGCTCGGCGTCGCCCTGTTCGTCGGGCTGCTCGTCGTCGTCCGCGACCACACCACGCTGTCGCGCTACACGTACACCAGCGCGGCCCTCGGCCTGTTCTTCCTGCTGCTGCCGAACGTCCCGGGCATCGGCCGGACCATCAACGGCGCGCGGCTGTGGATCCGGGTCGGGCCGCTGCAGGTGCAGCCCAGCGAGGTCTCCAAGCTGCTCCTGATCCTGTTCTTCGCCGGGTACTTCGTGCAGAAGCGCGACGCCCTGGCGCTGGCCGGACGCCGCGTCCTCGGCGTGGACCTTCCGCGGGCCCGCGACCTCGGGCCGGTGCTCCTGGCGTGGGGCGCGTCGCTGCTGGTGCTGCTCGGCGGCAACGACCTCGGCAGCTCCCTGCTGTTCTTCGCCCTGTTCGTCGTGATGCTCTACGTCGCCACGGAGCGGACGTCGTGGCTGCTGCTCGGGGTCGGCCTGTTCGTGGCCGGGTCGCTGCTGGCGTACCGCGTGATCGGCCACGTCCAGGACCGCGTCGACATCTGGCTGCACCCGTTCCGGGACGCCAGCGGCAAGGGCTACCAGCTGGTCCAGGGCCTGTTCGGCTTCGGCACCGGCGGCATCAGCGGGACCGGCCTCGGCGAGGGCAGCCCCGGCACGGTGCCGTTCGCGAAGACCGACTTCATCCTGGCGACCATCGGCGAGGAGCTCGGCCTGGTCGGGGTCATGGCGGTGCTGCTGCTGTTCGCCCTCATCGTCGAGCGCGGCCTGCGCACGGCCCTCGGGTGCCGCGACCCCTTCGGCAAGCTGCTCGCCGTCGGGCTGTCGTTCGCGCTGTGCCTGCAGGTGTTCGTCATCGCCGGCGGCGTCACCGGCCTCGTGCCGCTGACCGGCGTCACGCTGCCCTGGCTGTCCTACGGCGGCAGCTCGATCGTCGCGAACTGGGTCCTGGTCGGCCTGCTGCTGCGGATCAGTGACGCCGCGCGCCGGCCCGCGCCGTCGCCGATCGCCCCGGACACCGCGCGGGCCGTCCTCGAGGACGCCCGCACCACGATCGTGCGCCGGTCATGAAGGGTCGCCCGTGAACGCCCCCCTGCGGCGGGTCGCCGTCGCCTGCATGGTCCTGTTCGGGCTGCTGCTCGTGAACGTCAACTACCTGCAGGTCGTGAAGGGCAGCGCCTACCGCGACGACCCCCGCAACGGCCGGGTCCTGCTGCGCACCTACGAGCAGCAGCGCGGCGCGATCGCGCTCGGCACGGGCGGCGGCCGCCAGGCGCTGGCCCGGTCGGTGGCGACCGGCGACCGGCTGAAGTACCTGCGCACCTACCCGGGCGGTCCCGTCTACGCCCACGCGACCGGCTTCTTCAGCCTGGTCTACAGCAGCACCGGGATCGAGCGCGCCGAGGACCGGATCCTGTCCGGCGAGGGCGACGAGCTGTTCACCCGGCGCCTGTCGGACTACGTCACGGGCCGCGAGCCCAAGGGCGGCTCGGTCGTGCTGACCCTGCAGCAGAAGGCGCAGCAGGCCGGCTACGACGCCCTCGGCGGCCGCAAGGGCGCCGTCGTCGCGCTCGACCCGAAGACCGGCGCGATCCTCGCCCTCGTCAGCCGCCCCTCGTTCGACCCGGCGACGCTGTCCAGCCACGACCCCGCGGCGATCCGGGCGGCGTACAAGCGGCTCAGCGGCGACCCCGACGAGCCCCTGCTGGACCGGGCGCTCAACCAGACCTACCCGCCGGGCTCGACGTTCAAGGTCGTCACGTCGGCGGCGGCCCTGACCTCGGGCACCGTCGACAGCCCGCAGACGGTCGTCCCGGCGCCCAAGGAGCTGCTGCTCCCGCAGACCACCCGGCCGCTGCGCAACTTCGGCGGGGAGACCTGCGACCCCAGCGGCAAGCAACCCCTGATCAACGCCTTCGCCATCTCCTGCAACACCGCGTACGCGCAGCTCGGCCTCGACGTCGGGCAGGACGCGCTGCGCAAGCAGGCGGAGGCCTTCGGGTTCGGCCAGGCCGACCTCGAGGTGCCGCTGTCGACGGCGACGTCGGTCTTCCCGGCGGACGTGAACAAGCCGCAGCTGGGGCAGTCGGCGATCGGCCAGTTCGACGTCCGCGTGACGCCGCTGCAGATGGCGATGGTCGCGGCGGGCGTCGCGAACGGGGGCGACGTCATGAAGCCCTACCTGGTGCGCGAGGTGCAGGCCCCCGACCTGTCGCGGCTCGACGTCGCGAAGCCCGAGGTCCTGTCCTCGGCGGTCAGCGGCGACGTCGCCAAGCAGCTCACCGAGATGATGGAGGCCGTCGTCGAGCGCGGCACCGGCGGCAACGCGAAGATCGACGGCGTCCGGGTGGCGGGCAAGACCGGCACGGCGCAGAACGCCACGGGCAAGGCCCCGCACGCCTGGTTCATCGGCTTCGCACCCGCCGAGGACCCGCAGGTCGCCGTCGCCGTCATCGTCGAGAACGGCGGCAGCGCGGGGTCCGAGGCCACGGGCGGCGCGGTCGCCGCGCCGGTCGCGCGTGCCGTCATGCAGGCGGTGCTGGGCCGGTGACCCGGCCGGGCGGGGGCGCGTGACCGGGGCGACGGTCGCCGGCCGCTACGCCCTGGAGGCGGTCCTCGCCCGCGGCGCGACCGCCGAGGTCTGGCGGGCGACCGACCTCGTCCTGCAGCGGCCGGTCGCGGTCAAGCTGCTGCTCGCCGGCTCCGACGAGGAGTCGCGCGAGCGCTTCCGCGCCGAGGCCCGCCACGCCGCCGCCCTGCTCCACCCCGGCATCGCCGCCGTCCACGACTTCGGCGAGTCCGCGGACGGCGTCAGCGCCTGGATCGTCATGGAGCTCGTGGACGGCGAGCCGCTGTCGGCCGTGCTCGCGCGGGAGGCGCCGCTGACGGTCGACCGCACCCTCGACGTCGTCGCCCAGGTCGCCGACGCGCTGCAGGCCGCCCACGACCAGGGCGTGGTGCACCGCGACGTGAAGCCGGGCAACCTGATGGTCCGGGCGGACGGGACCGTCAAGGTCACCGACTTCGGGATCGCCCGGCTCGCGGCCGGGGAGCACACCACCGGCGTCGTCGTCGGGACCGCGGCCTACCTGTCGCCCGAGCAGGCGGGCGGGCGGCCCGTGAGCCCCGCCTCCGACCTGTACGCCCTCGGCGTCGTCGCCTACGAGTGCCTCACCGGGAGCCGTCCGTTCCTCGGCGCGCACCCCTCCGACGTCGCCCGCCAGCACCTGCACGAGCACCCGCCGGAGCTGCCCGACAGCGTCCCGTCCGGGGTGCGGGCGCTCGTGCAGCGCTGCCTGGAGAAGGACCCGGCCCACCGCCCCGTCGACGCCGCCGACGTCGCCCGGCAGGCCCGCGCCCTGCGCAGCGCCCGACCGTCGAAGACCGCCCGGACCGACCCCCGGCCGCACTCCCGCGCCCTGTGGCTGGCCCTGCCGCTGCTGCTCGTCGTCGTCGGCGTCGTCGTGCTCCGGGCGTTCCTCGCAGGCGGCGGCCACAGCGTCGAGGTGCCGCTGGTGCGGGCCGGGTCCTCCGAGGTCGAGGCCGACTCGGTCCTGCGCGACGCCGGGCTCCAGGTCCGCTGGCGGACGGTCGCCGACGACGGCGTGCCGGAGGGACGGGTCGTCCGCACCGAGCCCGCCGCCGGGGTGCGCGTCCCGGACGGCAGCACGGTCGCGGTCATCACCTCCGGCGAGGACGTCGTCGGGATGCCGTACGCGAAGGCGGCCGAGGTGCTGAGGCGCCGCGGGCTGTCGTTCCGGCCGGTCGCGGACGCCGGGGGCGGTCCCGCCGGTACCGTGCGGGAGCTGGAACCGGACGGGCCGCTCGTGCCGGGCGAGGAGATCCTCGTCCACGTGGTCCCCGGCGGAGAGGCAGGCCGGTGAGCACCCCCGTGGACCCCGCCGCCGTCCCCCTGCTCGGCGGCCGCTACGCCCTCGGGCCGCTGCTCGGCGTCGGCGGCATGGCCGAGGTGCTCGAGGGCACCGACGTCCGGCTCGGCCGCACGGTCGCGCTCAAGGTCCTGCGCCCCGAGCTCGCCCGCGACCCGTCCTTCCAGGCGCGGTTCCGCCGGGAGGCGCAGGCCGCGGCGTCGCTGAACGCCCCCTGCATCGTGTCGGTCTACGACACCGGCACGGACGAGAACGGCGTCCCGTTCATCGTCATGGAGCGGGTCGAGGG